>JBBSOS010000190.1:0-5770 GCA_038259505.1 Candidatus Limnocylindrales bacterium
ACGAAGTCGGCGACGATGAGGAAGTAGCCCGCGTAGCCCATCTGGATGATGATCCCCAGCTCATAGTCGAGCCGTCGCTGGATCTCATCGGTGACGGTGCCATAGCGCTCGCGCAGCCCGCGCTGGCACTCCTCGCGCAGCCAGCTCTCGACGGTGTAGCCGTCCGGGACCGGGAAATCGGGCAGCCGCAGGGTGCCGAAGGTGAACTGCATGTCCACCATCTCCGCGATGCGCCGGGTGTTGGCGATCGCGTCCGGCTGGTCCGGGAACAGCGCCGCCATCTGGGCCGCCGACTTGAGATAGAAGTCGTCCGTCTCGAAGCGCATCCGGTTGGTCTGCTCGACCATCGACCCCGTGCCGACGCACAGCAGCGCGTCGTGCGCTTCGTACTGCTCGCGGTGGACGTAGTGGAGGTCGTTGGTCACCACCAGCGGCAGGCCCATCTCGGGCCCCAGTCGCAGGAGCTTCTCGTTCAGACGTCCCTGGTCGGGGATCTTGTGGTCCTGGAGCTCGAGGAAGAAATGATCGGGGCCCAGGATGTCCGCATAGGAACCCGCGATGCGCCGGGCCGAGTCCCAGTCATCGATCTCGAGCGCCCTCGCCACCTCGCCATTCAGGCACGCCGACAGCCCGATGAGTCCCGCGCTGTGTTGCGCCAGGTAGTCGCGGTCGATACGCGGCTTGTAGTAGTAGCCGTCGATGTGGGCATCGGTCACGATGCGACACAGGTTCTGGTAGCCCGTCCAGTCCTGGGCGAGCAGGATGAGGTGGAAGGGCTGGGAGTCCTTGCTGCCTTCGCGGTCGGTCATCGAGCGCCGGGCGACGTACGTCTCTACCCCGATGATGGGCTTGATGTCCTTGCTGCGACAGGCCTGGTAGAAGGCCACCGCTCCATAGAGGGCGCCGTGGTCGGTGATGGCCAGCGAGTCGAAGCCCTGGCGCGCGGCCTCCGAGGTCAGGTCGTCGATACGCCCGAGGCCGTCGAGGAGGCTGAACTCCGAGTGGACATGGAGGTGGGTGAAGTCGTTCGGAGCGATCGCCACGGCATCCTATGGTATCCGCGGGCCCGGGAGGACGCGGCTTCCAGGGGCCCCGACGACGGATCCCCTGCCGTCTCGCCCGTCAGTGGCAGGCCCACTTGTGCACGCCGCCAAGCGCGGCCCCGGCCCCCAGTCCCGTGGCGAGCGACCAGGTGCTGCCGCCGCTGGTCAGCTGCAGCAGGGTCTTGAGTTCCTTCACGATGAGGGCAACACAGATCCCGAGGCGGACATAGGCGCCATAGGCGCGCCACAGGTTCCCCACGAGGCCCGCGTACTCGGACATCGTCTGGCCGTTGCCGGAGTCCATCTGGTCCACCAGGGCCCCTGAGACCGGGTCGAACAGGTACCACCCGACCCTGGGTGTTCCGCCCAGGTCGACTGGCCGGACGGGCGCGATCGCGACAGATCCGGCATCGAGTCCAGCGCGCAGCAGGTCCATGGCTTCGGGCGTGAAGGGGAGCGCAGAGACGTCATCACCCGGTGCGAAGGCCGTGATGGGTATCCCCTGGGCGACGGCCTGGTCAAGGACGTGGCCCACACTGACGTCGTCCGGCGCCGACCCGTCCGGTGCCGCGGCGCCGAAGGCAAGGCGCTCTGCCACGTGGCTGAGGACACCTGCCACGACCCCCGGAGCGGGGTCTGCGGGCACCCCGACCACCGGGACCGCGGCGAAGCTGCGGGCGAGTACATCCAGCGTCGCGCTGAATGATCCGTCCGACCGCCCGGGTGGCACCTCGACCACGTAGCGGGTCACGTTGGGCGCGTCATGGAAGACCCGGACCCCTCGCTCCAGGGCAGCAGTGGCATTCGCGGCGTCGCGGGAGAGGTGGTAGGCGTGCGGTCCGACCCGTAGCCCCCAGGGGGAGTCGTCGTCCGGGTCCACACCATCGAGCACCTGGCTGCTCGTCGCGCCCGTCGCGACCGCGAGGAAGTGCAGGGCCAGGAGCGGCGTGGGCACGCCTGGGGCATCCTCGGCCAGCTGGGTCGTCGGCAATGCCGGCAGGGCCGCCGGGTCGATGACCCCCGCTGCCCTGACGCTCGGGCCGATGCGATCGAACAGCGTCCGACGGGCGACGGCCGTCCGGCCATCGGGTGCGGTCACGGTGACGTCGAGCCACTCAGCGGTGGCCTCCCCATCGTGCCCGGAACCTCCGAGTGCTCCAAGTACCCCACCGGCGTCACCGCCGGCGAGCTGGACGCCGACAGCACCCACGTGCGTCGTGTCGCCGACCTGCAAGATCGGCTGATACTGAACGACCCCCTGCAGGGCATTGCCGATGGCGATCCCCGCCCCCTGGAGATCGCCTGGGGCGACATGCAGCAGCGCCATCGGCTGGCCGCCCAGCACCTCGGCTGCATCGGCATACTCGAGGATGTCCACCTGCTCCAGGCCGGTGCCCAGCACGCGTTCGACGCTGACCTTGATCTCGACCCGGTGCCGGAGCGCATCGGGCAGGGTCGCGAGCTCCGTGGCGACCGGCGCACCCAGCTGCGCGCCGGGGGCCTGCGCCGCCAGGGCGGGATCCAGATCGACCCAGTCGACGCCCTGCAGCGCCTGGACCCAGACATGCTGTGAGCGCTCCAAATCGTTCAGCCCGTACGGGGCCTTCGGCACGGCGATGCCGCCGGACGCCAGGGCGTCGTGCACCAGCCGGACCCCGGTGTCCAGCATTGCCGAGGCGGTCGCGATGATGGGTAACGGGTCCCTGGCGAGTCCATCGACGATGGTCTGCCCGCCGGGCTCGAGGGTGCCTGTTGGCCCGGGCGTCAGTGCCGCCGGCGACGGCGATACCGCCTGCGTATCGTCGCCCGTCGGTGTCCGTGTCAGGACCGCGGCGGTATGGTCCTGGGCGGTCGTGGTGTCAACCTGGACGCTGGTCCAGAGCGCGTCGGCGGCGGCATCGTCGAGCGTTCCGATGACGAACCGATATGGGACGACCGACGCGTCCAGCAGTGCCGCCAGGAGCAATGACTTGTCCGCGGCGTTGCCTGCCCGGCTTTCCAGGGTCCCGGTCGCGCCACGAAGTACCCCGCCATAGGGCTCGTACCAGATCTCGTCGGTCACATAGCGGAAGATCCGATCGACGTCGTACTCAAGTGCGAACGCGAGGTCGTCGATGGCGCTTGCCGGCAGCGACTCCGCGGTGGTGCTCGCCGGCAGGACACCGGCGCGCCCGACGGCGAACGCGGCCCGTGCTCCCAGGACGCCCGCCACGGACAGCCCGGCGGCACCCAGGAACGTCCTCCGGGTGCATAGGTCCCACAGCGGAACCCGTGGTCTCGATGAGTGGTCGTGCGCCACGCTGACCTCCGCCGCCTCATGCCCGCCACGACCCTTCCGTGCCGGGCCGGCAAGGCCGCAGCGAACTAGGTGGAAGGCCTCTGCGCGCACGGTATCACGCCGGCAGTGCCACATCTTCACCGGTGCCACATCCGTCGCGAGCACTCTCGTCCGTTCCCAGGTCCGGCTGTCGGGCCACGGTCCCTTCGCGGGCCAGGCGGCCCAAGTCTGGCCAGGAACGCGTCACTGGTCGTCCGGCAGGGTCGGCAGGCCCCTCTCGTCGAGTGGCCAGAACGGGTTGTGCGCGAACTCCCAGGCATTGCCGTCGGGATCCGCCACGTAGCCGCTGTAGCCGCCCCAGTCGGTGGTAGCAGCGGCCCGGGTGACATGGCCGCCGGCCTCCACCCACGCCGCCATGGCGTCGTCGACCTCGGCCGCGGACGACAGGTTGATGGCCAGCGCGACGCCGCGGAATGCCGGCACGCCCGATGCTGGCGCCCCGCTATCCGCGGCCAGGTCTGCAGTGGACCACAGCGCCAGGACGCCTCCGGGCGTCGCGAAAAAGGTGACATCGCCCGGTTGCGAAGCGGACGACTCCTGCCACCCGAGGCGTCGATAGAACGCGGTCGCCGAGGCGACATCAGCCACACCCAGGGTGACCAGACTGAATCGCTGGGGGATGCTCACAAGACGTTCCTCTCCGAGTGCGGCCGAGGATCCCGGACCACCATGGGTGCCGATCACCGCCCACGTTCGAAGGTGATCACCCGGCGCGCACCGTCACGTCGGCGCATGGCATCGAGGGCATCCTCGATATCGGTCAGTAAGAGGTGCGCACTCACGAGCCTGCCCAGTGGCAGTCGGCCGTCCACCACGTCGCGGGCGATGCGCGGGATGTCACGATCCGGCACCACCGAACCGTAGTTCGAGCCCAGCAGCCGCTTGCCGTTCTCCACGAAGCGATAGACGTCGATGCTCGCCCGGTCCGCCTGGCTCGTCATGCCGACCAGCGTGATGGTGCCGCCGGGACGCGCCAGCTCGATCGCGAGCTCGGCCGTGGCCGTGAGGCCGATGGCCTCCAGGACGTGGTCGGCCCCGCCGTCTGTGATGCGCCGGACCGCCCTGATAGTCGAGGATGGATCGCCCGCTTCCAGTTGGTGGGTCGCGCCGAGTCCCAGCGCGAGGGCGCGCTTGTCGGCCTGGGTATCGATCGCGACGATGGGATCCGCACCCGCATCGACGGCCGCCATGAGCGCCGACAGTCCGACCCCGCCGAGCCCGATGATCACCATGGACTGGCCCGCCTGCACGTTCGCGGTATTTCGGACCGCACCGATGCCGGTCGTCGCGGCGCAACCGAGGAGCGCGGCCACGTCGTAGGGGGTCCGCGGATCGACAGGGATCGCGGCCGCGGCGTCCACGACCTGGTGGCTCGCGTGACTGCCGACACCGCTGTACACGCCGATCGGCGAGCCGTCCGGCCGGTGGACACGGACCTGGCTGGGGGCGATCCGATGGCCACCCCCTCGCGGTGTGGCGCAGAGCCACGGCTCGGCGCGTCGACACGCGGCACAATCGCCGCAGGGTGCGGTCCAGACGAGCACGACCAGGTCACCGACGCTGATGCCATCGACCCCTGCTCCCACGTCGTCCACCAAGCCTGCGCCCTCATGACCCAGCACGACATCAGTGGGTCTGGCCCAGTCGCCATCGACGACATGGAGATCCGAATGGCAGACGCCGGAGGCGACCATCCGCACCAGCACCTCACCCGGGCCCGGCGGATCGAGCCTCAGGGTCTCGATGGACAGCGGGCGGTTCGGGCCCGTGAAGACGGCACCCGTCATCTCGATGGCACTGGACATGCGCGCAGTATCGGGCGCAGTCCGCCACCATGTGTCCGTGGACGTGTCGCAGTCGGTCGATCCGTTCGAGCTGGCGCTCGATAGCGCGATCGAGGAACTGCCTGATCCGTTCCGAGGTCAGTTGGGCTCGGTCGCCATCGTCATCGAGGATGAGCCGACGCGGTCGCAGCTTGCCTCCGTGCATGCCTGGGGCCTGTACGGGTTGTACGAAGGCGTGCCTCGTACGGCCTATGGCGCCGATGCGGCAGCGGTGCCCAGCAAGATCACGCTGTTCCGCGGTCCGTTGATGCGCGCCAATCGGACGCCCGAGGGTCTCCGCGATGCCGTGGGCGAAACGCTTCGCCACGAGGTGGCACACCACCTGGGCATCTCAGACGCACGTCTCCAGGAGCTCGAACACGACCACGTTCGGGATCGAGGCGCGTCCGGGTAGCGTGTCCAGCCAGGTGCCTCGTCGCCGTGGCGTCGAGGCGGGCCGTCGCGGATCCGCCGGGCCGTCCGCCTGGTGCCCGTCGGGCGTACCCGCCCCGGGCCGTCCGCCTGGTGCCCGTCGTGCGTACCCGCCCCGGGCCGTCCGCCTGGTG
>JBBSOS010000191.1:0-5765 GCA_038259505.1 Candidatus Limnocylindrales bacterium
CAAGGAATGTACCGATGATCCTTCCTCAAGGCGCCAACGCGAACCCATGGTTCGGTCTGCTGCACGCGGCCGATGTCCTGCCGCTCTTCGCGCTGCTCATCTGGATGGTGTGGACGACCGTCGCCGGCCCACGCCGGATGGCGCGCTCGACCGCCGCCGCACGCTGACGAGGGAGCATGCACGTGGGAGCGGAGCGATGACCACCGATCGGTCGACAACCCCAGATCCGTCGGCGGCACAGGACGACGGACGTCGTCGTTGGCTTGCCCTCGTGGTGCTGAGCCTGGGGGTCTCGCTCATCGTGATCGACGGCACGATCGTCAACGTGGCCCTGCCCGTGATGATCGGCGATCTTCGGCTCGACCTCACGAGCGCCCAGTGGGTCAGCACCATCTACGCGCTCGTGTTCGCGTCGCTGCTCATCACCGCAGGGCGGCTCGGCGACCGCCTCGGTCGTCGGCGGCTGTTCGCGTCGGGGGTCATCGTGTTCGTGGCGGGGAGCCTGGCCGCAGGCATCGCCAGCAGCGCCAGTTGGCTCCTGGCGGCACGGGCCATCCAGGGCCTCGGCGCGGCCCTGATCCTGCCGAGCACGCTGTCCACCGTCAGCGCGACCTTCCGTGGACGTGATCGTGTCATCGCCTTCGCGGTGTGGGGATCCGTGATCTCGGGGATGGCTGCGGTGGGGCCATTGCTCGGCGGCTGGCTCACGACCAGCGCTCCGTGGCACTGGATATTCCTCATCAACCTGCCGGTCGGGCTCCTGATCCTGGCCGGGATCGCCCGGTTCGTGCCAGAGACGCGCGGCGAGCGCTTCGTGCCGGGACTGGACGTGGGCGGGTTCCTGCTCAGCGTGGTGGGCATCGCGACGCTGGTGTTCGGGCTCGTCGAGGGCCGAACCTACGGTTGGCTCGTGCCGCGACGCGACTTCACGCTGGGCGGCCTCACCTGGCCCACGACAGCACCGGTTTCGCTGCCGGCGGTGAGCATCGGTGTCGGGCTCACGGGTCTGGTCCTGTTCCTGGTGTGGGAACGGCACCGGGCGCGGATCGGCCGGTCGGCGCTGCTGGATCTCAGCCTCTTCCAGTCCTGGTCATTCCGGTGGGGCAACGTCGCCGTGCTCATCGTGGCGCTCGGCGAGTTCGGGTTGCTGTTCACGCTGCCGTTGTATCTCCAGAACGTCCTGGGCCTGTCACCGCTGGACAGCGGTTTCGTGCTGGTCGCGATGGCCGTCGGGGCGTTCCTCGCGGGCGGGGTGGCGGGACGTCTGGGCCGGCGCATCAGTCCGGCGGCGATCGCATCGACGGGCCTCGCCCTGGAGGCGCTCGGTCTGCTCATTGTGGCGCTGATCGTGGGCCCAACGACGGCGGGCTGGCTCATAGCAGCGGTGCTTGTCCTGTACGGAGTCGGTCTGGGCATGTCGTCCGCGCAGCTGACCGGGGTCACCCTCTCCGATGTCCCCTCGGAGCAGTCGGGCCAGGGTTCCGCGACCCAGTCGACGATGCGGCAGGTCGGATCGGTCCTCGGGTTCGCGATCCTGGGCACCATCCTCGGTTCCGCCGTTGCGGCGTATGCGACTGGGTCCCTCGACAATGTGACGGGCCTGTCACCCCAGCTGGCGACTCAGCTCGAGGGAGCGCTGACCGACTCGGCCGGCGGCATCATCCAGCAGATCCGAAGCGGCGCGATGGGCCTACCGCCAGGAACCGCGGATGCGGTCACCTCGGCCCTGTCGACCGCCTTTGCCGATGGGACCCGTCTGACGCTGCTGGCGGGCGCTGCCTTCCTTGCTGCTGGCCTGGTCGCCACATTCCTGTTGCCGAGGGCTCACAGTGACACCTCGGATGGATAGGGCTCGATCCCGACCGATCACTCCCCTTCCGGCGGTGCCGTCGAGCGCCTCCACGGTGCTGCGGTACGATAGGGCATCGGTCCTGACGGGTGATGATGGATGGATGAACAGACGACGACCTGGGACCCGTACGATGCTGCGGTCCTGGACGATCAGCGCCATGCCTATGACACGGCGCGGAACCGCTGCCCGGTAGCCCATAGCGATGTTCTGGGCTGGTCGCTGTTCCGTCATAGCGACGTCGCTGCGGCTGCAGCCGACCCGGGCACGTTCAGCAGCGCCACGAAACGACTTGCGATCCCGAACGGCATGGACCCCCCGGGGCATACGGCCTATCGGGACGGCCTGGAGCCGTTTTTCCTGCCCGACCGCGTGGCGGCCTTCGAACCACGCAGCCGACAGACTGTCCGGGGACTGCTGGACCGACTTGCCGGTCGCCCCGAGATCGAGGCGATCGGTGATCTCGTCGACCCATTCGCACACCAGGTGTTGTGTGCCTGGATGGGCTGGCCGGTCGCGGATTGGAACCGGATCAGCGACTGGACGCACGGCAACCAGGAGGCGGCGTTTCGTCGCGATCGGGAGGCTGGTGCGAGGCTCGCCCGGGAGTTCGCCGACTATGTGACCGCGATCATCGAGGTACGGCGTGCTGACGGGGACACGTCGCCGGGTGATCTGATGGCGGAACTCGTTCACACCACGGTCCACGACCAAGGACTCAGCAACGCGCAGATCGTGGCCCTGCTGCGGACCTGGACGGCCGGCCATGGGACGGTCGCCGCCGCGATGGGTATCGTCATACGCCACCTGGCCGAGCATCAGGAGTTGCAGGCGAGACTCCGGGCTCGACCGGATCTGCTCGATGCCGCCATCTGGGAGATCCTGCGAGCCGATGGTCCGCTCGTGGCCAACACACGGACGACCACGCAGCCCATCGACATCGACGGTCAGGCGATCGGTGATGGCGAACGTATCTCCTTGATGTGGATATCCGCCAACCGTGATCCGGCCGTGTTCGCGGATCCCGACCGCGTCGTGCTCGATCGAGAGCGAGGCCAGAACCTCCTGTTCGGTACGGGCATCCATCGCTGCCTGGGGGAACGGTCCGCCCTGCTGAATCTTCGCGTGGGCATCGAGGAATTGCTCCAGCGGGTGGCCGGATTCGAGATCGCCGCATCCGGTTCGCCCATCCGCAGCGCGTACCCAAGCAACGGACTGTCCCGCCTGCCGCTTCGACTGCACCCATCCGCTCCGACCTGACCGCGCTCCTGGTGGTCGACTGTGGCTGACCCACGCGCTGCCCGCACCACCCTGACGGCCGCGTCGCCATCATTCATCCACCGTTCATGTCCGTCGCCCTGAACGTTGACGCGGGCCCCGTACCGTTGCAGGTCCCTCGCTGAGGCGAATGACGGTACGGAGGTGGTTGACATGGCGATCGCACAGGGTGTGGTCATCGCGGAGCGGACCGCCCGGACGATCTGGTCCGGTCCATTGGCGAGCGGACACGGCACGGTGAGGGTCGGCACGGGCGCCGTGGGCGACCTGCCGGTGACCTGGGCCTCGCGGACCGGCGCCCCGGACGGCAGGACGAGTCCCGAGGAACTGGCGGCAGCCGCCCATGCCTCGTGCTTCTCCATGGCCCTGGCACTCCGGCTCGGCGAGCATGGGTCCGCGCCGGAACGGGTCGACGTCACGGCACGGGTGTCCCTCGACGATGTCGGCGGCCGTCCGACGGTCGCGTCGTCTGCACTGACCGTGCAGGCCCGGGTGCCCGGACTCGATGATGCCGCCTTCGCGTCGATCGTCGACGAGGCGGCGGACCTGTGCCCCATCTCCCGGCTGTTCGCGGGTGCGCACATCACCGTCGATGCCAGGCTCGATGGGGGTGTCGCATGACCGCGACCTCGACCTGGCCCACCTTCGAGGCGGCGCTGCTGACCCGGGAGCTGGTCGCGGAGCGGACGATGGCGTTCCGCTTCGCCAAGCCGGCGGACTGGACGTTCCGGCCCGGCCAGTTCGTCGACATCACCCTGCTCGACCCGCCCGAGACCGACGCCGAGGGCGACACCCGGGGCTTCTCGGTCTCGAGCGCACCCAGCGAGGACGCGATCATGATCACCACGCGTCTGCGCGATACCGCGTTCAAGCGCGTCCTCCAGGGGATGCCGCCCGGGACGCCGGTCAGGATCGAGGGACCCTTCGGTGACCTGCGGCTGCATCACGCCGACCGGCCGGCCGTCGTGCTCACCGGGGGCATCGGCATCACGCCCTTCCGGAGCATCCTCGTCCAGGCGGTCGGGGACGGCGGTCTGCCCTACCCGGTCACGCTGTTCTATGCCAACCGTCGACCCGAGGATGCGGCGTTCCTCGATGAGCTCACCGCCCTCGCGAAGCGGGACGCCGACCTGACGTTCGTGCCGACGATGTCGGACATGTCCGGGTCGGACCGTGCATGGGCGGGCGAACGCGGCCACATCGACGCGCCGATGCTCGACCGTCATCGCGCGCGAGGGACGGGCGCCATCCACTACCTCACCGGGCCGCCCGGCATGGTCCAGGGGCTGCGCACGCTGCTCACCGGGTCGGGCGTCGACGAGGACGACATCCGGACCGAGGAGTTCACCGGCTACTGAAGGAAGGCACCCGATCATGAGACTCGATCACCACGAGGCATTCCCGGAGGCCACCCGCGCGATGCTCGAACTCGAGCGGGTCGTCGAGGCGAGCACCCTGGAGCGGCCGATGCTCGAACTCGTCAAGCTCCGCGCATCGCAGATCGATGGCTGTGCCCACTGCGTGGACATGCACACCAAGGACGCCGAGGCGATGGGCGAGGACCAGCAGCGGCTCAACCTGGTGGCCGTGTGGCGCGAGTCACCAGTCTTCAGTACCCGTGAGCGCGCAGCCCTCGCCTGGACCGAGTCACTCACGCTGCTGCCCGGGACCGGGGCGCCCGATGACGTCTATGCCGAGGTCGCCCGCGAGTTCGACCCCGCCGAGCAGGTCGCGCTGACCCTGGCCATCATCGCCATCAACGGCTGGAACCGGCTCGCGGTCGGCTTCCGGTCCCCGGTGGGGGACTATGTCTCGCACCGCCGGCCCCCGGCCCGGAGGGCGTGACGGTCCAAGCAGTGACGAGGCCGGATGTCTCCCGGCCCCGGATCAGATGGCCATGCGATACCCGAAGAACTCGTGGTCCTCGTTGTAGCCGCCCTGACCCCCACCGAGATGCCGGAAATCGGCGATGAACTCGATCGCCTGGATCCACTTCACCATCTTGAAGCCGAGTTCCACCTCGTTCCGGAGGCGCAGTGGCGCACCGTGCAGGACGCTCAGCGGCGCGCCATTCATATCGTAGGCGACGAGCGTCAGTTCGTGACGCATACCCTCGATCGAGTGCACGTCGTAATAGATGCCTCCGTCGCCGCCTCCGCCGAACGAATAGAACGCCACGTACTTCGCTTCCGGTTCCGGCTTCACCACGTCCATGATCGTGCGCATGGTGACGCCGCGCCACTTGGCCACTCCCGACCATCCCTGGATACAGAAATGCTGGGTGATCTGTTCCTGTGATGGCATCGAACGGAGTTCGTCCATGCTGAACTCGGTCGGAGTCTCCACACGACCATCCACCCGCAACCGATATCCCTTGAACCCATCAGCTTCAAGGGCCGAGAATTCCTCGGAGTCTGGCATCTTGCCGTTGGGCCACAGATGTGGCGAGATGTCCGCCTCGGTGTACTCGCCCGGGTGCGGGTCGATATGTTCCAGATGTCCCTGCAGCGGACCCGTGAGCAGGGCACCCACCCGCTGGATCACGCGTGGACGCCGGAGCGTGAACGGGCTCGCCGCGAGCCAGGCGATGACCACGACCGTCATCCACAGGACATACAGCAGGAACCCGAGCCACGAG
>JBBSOS010000192.1:0-5761 GCA_038259505.1 Candidatus Limnocylindrales bacterium
TGGCTCCGGCGGTAGGACTCGAACCTACGACCAGGTGATTAACAGTCACCCGCTCTACCACTGAGCTACGCCGGAGCGAAGGCCGACCCGGCTCCTGCGCCACGGTCGACGAGGGCGCCCGCACGGAACGCCGGCGCGAAGGATATCACCGCGGGTGCGTCATTCGCCGTCTCGAGTGCGGGACCGCATCGGACCGGACCAAAGCGCCCCGTACCTTCGGGTCAGGGTGCAGGTTGGCACGAGCGCCATAGCATCGCCCGCGATGACCGAGGTGCCCCCGTTCCTGTTCCTCGTGACTTCGACCGCCCTCGTCCTGGGTGGCGCAATCACGGTCCGCGGCCTGTACGGATTCCGCCAGCTCCCCGTGACGGATGCCGCCCCCGTGGGGATCTCGACCGACATCGCACCTGCCATGGCACCGGTGGACACCGCGACAACGACGGTCCATCAGGGCACGAGCAGCGGCGTGGATGTCGCCCTGTCCTCGCCGGGCGTGACGACGTCCGCCGATGTCGAGGCGACCGCAACCGCCGCCGCAGCGGTGGGCTCGGAGGTCGTCCATCAGCCGGTCCGCGACATGCGGGAACCCATCGTGATGGTCATCGCAGGCCTGCTCATCTGCACCTTCACGCTGCTCGCCATCGGGGCCCTCGTCAACAGCGCGTAGACCGTTCCACGGGCATGTCGCGTGCCGCGTCAGACGAACCGCAGGACCGAAGCCACCTACCCGAGCGCCCGACCCCGGACCAGGACACCCAGGGGCGTGGGCGTCGCACTCCAGCGCTCGGCAGCCTCAGCGAGGATGGCGCACAGGGTCGACCATTGGCTCAGCAGGGCATCGTCAAGGTGGCTCGCTCCGGCGATGACCAGCGCGCGCCCGCGCTGACCCGGCTCCCACCATGACAGGTCACCCAGCGCATCGGCCAGCGCGTCCCAGTTTCGCCCCACCCATTCGGGGAATCGCAGGTCTGCCGCGAGACCGTCCAGCAGGCCGGCCTTGTCGGCCGCGCCCGAGATGTCGACGACCGCGACCGACCATCCGGCACGCGTCAACTGGGCGGCCACGTCGGCGGTCGCGGTACGCGTGCGCAGGCGATGCACACCCGGCTCGAGGTGCATGTGCATCAGTGCTGCTCCCTCACCGATCGACCACGAATCGGAACGAGTCGTAGTGGTCGTCCGTGTAGTAGCGCTCCCCTGCCGAGCCCACGATGAGCCGGCGCGCGCCACGGTCCGGAGAGCCCGGCGTGCGCACCGTGTACTCGTGGTATGTCCCGGTCGGTCGGGCCGGTAGCAGCCCTTCGCGGTTGCCGAAGAAGGTGCCATCCTGACGGTATGGGAACGGTCCGCCGCGTCCGACGAGTTCGAGCGTGACACGTGCCTCCGGCGGCAGTTGGCCAAGGGTGATCGTCCCGCCTTGGAAGCCGCTCGGCACGGTCTGCGCCGACGGGATCAATGTCGAGGGCGTCGGAGCCGCAGGCGTCGAGGGCGCGCTCGTGGGAGCTGGCGCGATCGCCGCGCCGCAGCCGCCCACGAGCAGGACGATGGCCACCAGCGCGACCAGGAGATGTCTGGGCACGGGCTGAGGCTACCAGCCCGAGGCCGATCGAGGCCCGCGACCCGGGAGGTTGCTACCGCCCGGGCTCGATGACCACCTTGAGGCCAGCCCGACTGGCCGCGTTCTCGAACGCCTCCGGGGACTGCTCGAGGGAGAAGCGATGACTGACCAGACCGTCGAGTCGGATGTGGCCCGCTTCGATGAGGCGGATGGCACGTTCGTGCGCTGGCACCGATCGACGGACGAGCTTGAGCGTCAGGCCCTTGCGACGCGCCGCCGACGCCTGGAACGCGGTGGAGTCGTCGTCGGGGATGCCCAGCAGGATGACCGTGCCGCCCGGCCGCGCCAGGTCGATGGCGGTCGTCACGGCCTCGGGCGCACCCGACGCCTCGTAGACCAGGTCGTGATCCGGTCGCGTACCAGCATCGACAGCAGCGACGGCCTCGGTGGCACCGGAGGCCCGGGCCGCCGCGCGCCGGTGCTCGAGCGGCTCCACCGCGAGGACGGATGCCGGGTCACCGAGCGTCGCGACCTGGATCTGGAGCAGTCCGATGGGGCCGCATCCGACGACCGCGATCTGATCGCCTGACCGGACGGGCTGCAACGACCCCGCATGCAGGCAGATGAGCAACGGTTCCAGGAGCGGCACCTGCTCGTCACTGATGATGTCCGGTACCGGGAACAACGACTGGGTCGGCCAGGCCATCAGCTCCCGGAGCGGGCCGTCGACGTCTCCCTGACCCGCGAACCGACCCGTGGGACACAGGTTGACCCAGCCTGCCAGGCAATATCGACATCGACCACACGGCAGTCCGGGCTCGATGGCCACTCGCTCGCCGCGTCGGGCGCCCTCGGCGATGGTGCCGCCCATCTCGTGGCCGGGCACGATCGGCCGATCGAGCTGGAGGGGGCCGATGCCACCCTCCGTGAACCAGTGAAGGTCAGATCCGCAGATGCCCACGGCATGGATGCGGACGATCGATTCGCGGGGTCCCGCCACGGGCGCTGGTTCGTCGTGGAGCCGCAGGTCCCTGGCGCCATGCAGGCGACCGACACGCATCCGGCTACACCGCGGCGCCAGGCCCGCCGGCGCCACCCACATGTCCCATGGGACCGTCCGTGCGCCGCAGCCACACGAGGCGCTGGACGAATGCCACGACGCCCGCAGCGATGACGGCGACGGCGATGTCCTGGACGATGGCCACACGGAAGCCGAACAGGTCCATGGTAGGGCCGAGCTCGAGGCCGCTGCGATGGCCGACGAAGTAGAGCGCCCCGAACGCCGCGAGCACCGGCAGCACGACTGCGAGCTTTCGCCTGGGCCCTGCGATCCAGGCCGCGGCGACGCCGACCCCGATGGCGAGCAGGGTGAAGACGACGAGCACTGCGAACGCAGATGTGGGCATGCGGTCATGGTACGAGCCGACCACGTGGTGCACTGGGGCCGGCCCTCCGGTCGGGCTCGGCCACGGCCGGAGCGGCCTGGACCCTACTCCAGGTAGTCCTTGAGCTTGCGGCTGCGGGACGGGTGACGGAGCTTGCGGAGCGCCTTCGCCTCGATCTGGCGGATGCGTTCGCGGGTCACGTTGAACTCCTTGCCCACCTCTTCCAAGGTGCGAGCGCGCCCGTCCTCGAGACCGAAACGGAGCTGGAGCACGCGTCGCTCGCGACCCGACAGCGAGTCGAGCACCGCTTCCACCTGCTCCTTGAGCAGTTGGTGCGACGCGGCCTCGGCCGGTGCCAGCGCCGCACGGTCCTCGATGAAGTCGCCCAGGTGGGAATCTTCCTCCTCACCGATGGGCGTCTCGAGCGACACCGGCTCCTGCGACACCTTGATGATCTCGCGCACCTTGTCGGGGGTCACCACGACCTCCTGGCCACGCGACATCGCCTCCGCGATCTCCTCCACGGTGGGTTCGCGGCCAAGCTCCTGGAGCAGGCCACGAGACACGCGGATGAGCCGGTTGATGGTCTCCACCATGTGGACCGGGATGCGGATGGTCCGCGCCTGGTCCGCGATGGCGCGGGTGATGGCCTGCCGGATCCACCACGTGGCGTACGTCGAGAACTTGAAGCCCTTCTCATAGTCGAACTTCTCGACCGCACGGATGAGCCCGATGTTGCCCTCCTGGATGAGGTCCAGGAACGACATGCCCCGACCGATGTACTTCTTGGCGATCGAGACCACCAGCCGGAGGTTTGCGGAGGTCAGGTTCTCGCGACCCTCCTTGCCGATGCGCACCAGGACGCCCCGACGATCACGTGCCTTGATGTGAGCCTGGCTCATCTCCGGATCCCAGCCCATCTCGGATGTGATGGCCGAGTCGTGGCCACCCACGATCCAGCGCTGGAGCGCCTCATGGGCGGTCTCCTGGGTCCAGTCGTACAGCGCCCGGAGGCCTGGGTTGTCGCGAGCGTCCAGGTCGCCGCTGTGGACGATCATGTAGGAGTAGTCGACCAGGTGGCGGAACTTCTCGGCGTCCGGGCCCTCCTGCCAGGTCGCCAGGAATCCCTTGGTGTCCTTGAGGTGCTGCTTGGTGGGCTCCGGCGGTGAGGACCGCTGGGCCTTGTTGATCTCCTTGGTCACCGTCTCGGGCGCGACCTGCAGGATGCCGTCGGCCTGCGCCGCGGCGAAGGCCCCCCGGACGATGCGGTCCGCCTCGTCCTTGTACGGCAGTCGATGCTGCGGGAACTTGGTGCGGGTCTTCTTCTCGGTGTCGTTCTGGGTCCACTCCCAGAGCGCCAGGATGGCCTTCTGGGGCTCATCGACGATCTGCTCACCGAGCTCGATGGCCTTGGCCAGGACGACTTCTTCCTCGGCGTTGAGGAGCGGCACCTTGCCGATCTCCTTGAGGTACATCCGGACGGGATCATCGATACCGACCATGTCGGCGGCGAGGGCGTCCAGCTCCTCCTTGGTCGGCTCCTCCTGCTCCTCGGGATCGAGCTTGGCTGGAGGCTCCTCCCATGGCTGGCGGTCGTTCTCGGCGACGGCCACGTCGACGCCCAGCTCGGCGGCAAGGCCCTTGGTCGAGGGCGCCTCGTCGTCGTCGTGGTCCTTGCGGGGTCCGCCCATCTCATCCTCGAGGTCGCGGCGCTTGCCACGCTCGAGGACCGATTCGACGAGCAGCTTGTCGGTGGGATCTGCGGCGGTCATGGGTGCCCTCCTGTGGTGGTCCGGGTATCGGTGGATGGGATGTGTCGTCGTTGGGACAGCAGGGTCGAGTCCCGGGTCTGCCGATCGAGCGTCAGGCGCTCACGCTGGAGTGCCAGCACGTCCTGCCGCAGCCGGTCACGTACGACCAGGTCGCTGGCAGCCTCTGCCTCGGACAATTCGGCCTGTTTGAACTCCAGCAACTCGTGCAGCCGGGCCCGCTCCAGGGTCAACAGGCTCTGGTCCAGCGACTGACGGAGCGCGTCCTCGGTCGATGGCAACGGGCCCGTGAGCGAATACAGGGTCCGGGCGACCGTCTCGGTGGTTGGTTCCAGACCAGCCAGGAAGGCACTGCGATCGAACGGCACCGGAGCCGCGACCAGCGCCCGCAGCAACTCCCGGGCGAGCGTCGTCGACAGCATCCCGGGCGTCAATCGGGCCGACGCGGTCGCGATGAGTCCGGGATGGGTCAGCAACAGCCGCAGCAGGTTCGACTCGACCGGCTCCAGCGCCCGCTCGACGGCACCCGGGTCGAGCGCGCCGGGGCTGGCCATGACGGCTTCGAGGCTGATCCTGGCGCCTGCCTGCGCGTTGCCCTGACGACCCACGGCGTCAGGTGCCCGGAGCGCTTCGAGCAACACGCGCTCATCGACGCCGGATCGTCGCGACAGCAACTGGAGGTAGCCGTCTCGACGGACGGGGTCGGCAACGATGCGCAGCGTCGGCAGCACCGAGTCGACCATCCGCTGGCGCCCCGGCACCGAACGGATATCGGTCCGCTCGGCGGCCTGGTCGATGAGGAACTCCATGATCGGCTGGGGATGCTCCGTCCGCTCGCGCCAGACATCGGGCGACTCGCGCATGACCTCGTCCGGATCGCGCCCATCCGGGAGACGCACGACATCGACGTCCGTGAGGCGGCCCTTGTGCTCGCTGCGCTCGATCTCGCCCACGAGCGCCGTGAGCTCGGTGGCGCCGAACGTGGCTGCGCCCTGGCCAGCGGCAGCGACGTCGTAGGCCAGCGCGCTCCGCGGCGCATACCGGGTCAA
>JBBSOS010000193.1:0-5759 GCA_038259505.1 Candidatus Limnocylindrales bacterium
CGCCGCCGGCGCCGATGGTGATGAGATCGATGGCCGGGAATCGGATGGGCTGGCCGAACTGGGGCGAGTACTCCGTCACCAGGCGGGCGTGTCCGTCCCGGACGACGGCGATGTCCGCCGACGTACCCCCGATATCGAGCGAGATGAGCTGGTCGATAGCCTGGTCGCGCGCGATCGCCTGGGCCACGACCACCGCTGCAGCCGGGCTGCCGGACGAAGGCAGCGTACCGCCCGCGAGTCCCTCCGCGGCCTTCGCGCCGGCAGCAGGCCCGGACGTCACCAGCCGTGCAGGGAATCGCGTCGCGCCTTCGACCGACATCAGACCTCCGCCCGAGTGCATCACAGTCAATCGACCCCCGAAGCCGGCCTGCCGGAGGCGTTCGTCGAGAGCTCGGAGATAGCCCGTGACGACGGGCATGAGGGTGGCATTGATGACTGTCGTGGACGTCCGCTCGAACTCCGGCGGCTCACGCAAGAGCTCCGCGGAGTGGCACACATATGCCTCGGGCAACTCTTCCAACACGATGGCGTGAGCCCGCTCCTCATGGCCTGGGTCAAGATACGAGTGCAGAAAGCAGATGGCGAACGCATGGATCCCCTGCGCGGCTGCGTGACGAACCGATGCCCGGACGGTCTGCTCATCGAGCGGCACGACTTCGGATCCATCCGCATCGAGCCGTTCGCGGATCTCGTATCGGTGGCGACGCCGGACCAGTGGCTCAGGCGGGTCCCACAGGATATCGAACGGCTCACCACGGTTGTGGCGGCCGAGTTGGAGCACGTCGCGAAATCCAGCCGTCGTGAGGAGCGCTGTGGGCGCACCGCCTCCGATGATGATCGCGTTGGTAGCCACGGTCGTGCCGTGCGCGATGATATCGATCTCGGGCAGTGAGATGCCAGCGGTATCGATCGCGTTCAGCACTCCCTGGTCGTAGTCGGGAGGCGTCGACGGCGTCTTGGCGATCCGCCGTTCCTGGCCGCGCACGGCCACGAGGTCGGTATAGGTGCCACCGGTGTCGATTCCAACGCGCCAACCCACGGCTTGTCCTTGTGCCACGTCAGCCTGCGTGACCTTCGGTGGCATGCCGATCAGGTTCGACCCACCGAGCCTCGCTGCCCGGCGGCGCGTAGAACCACAGGACGACCAATGGCTCCGTGCCGGGATCGCTGTGCGTGATGTGAACCAGATCGGACGGCGTGACCAACACGGACCCCGTGCGGACGGGATGCATCAAGCCTTCGATCTCGATGCGACCCGAGCCGCGCAGGACGACGGCCACTTCCTCGGCGATATGCGAATGGGCGCGCGTTGAGAACCCGGGCGGCAATGTAGCGGTGCCCATCACGAGGAACTGCGAGTTGTCGCGCATCGGCGACAGCTTCACGGCAAGGGCCCGGCCGTCGATGCGCTTGGCATCCCCCGACTCGCCCTCAGCGAGGCCTGCGACACCCTCCGCAATGAGCTCCTCGATGGTCCATCCGGGAGCGAACGGCACCGCTGATCCGGATGCGGTCATCAGGTAGCCTCCCGTGGTCGCGGGGTCGTGGCCGTGCCGGTCGCCTGACGAGCGGCCTCGGTCATGGGTTCGAAGTGGCGCAGCCTGTGGTACAGCCGCTCGTCATCCTCACGGCAGGCGCGGAGGATCGTTCCGTCGACGCTCTTGAACGACCAGTACCGGTGGATGATGAGATTGCCGCATACGTCACAGTGGTCGACGTCCGTGTCATGCCACGGCTTGTGCAGTTCCAGCCAAGCCATCAGCGTTCTCCCCCCTCGCTGCGCATCGATGCTCTCAGTCGCTCCGTGGTGGGCACGTCCACGAGCCCTGCGACGTCGATCACGACGCCGTACAGGCGCTTCGCCGAGGCTGCCGACACAAAGCCCTCGCGGACATCCGCAGCGACGTCTGCTGGATCCCGCTCCAGGGGGTCACCGTAGCCGCCACCTGATGGTGACACGAGGCGAACCTTGTCTCCCTTGTGCAGCCGCACATTGGCGAACTTCGATGGGCTTACCAGTCCGTAGTGCTCCTGGAAACTGCGGAACTGCAGCTCGCCCGGACGCTGGAGCTCGATGCGCGTGGTCGAGCCTTCACCGCCGCCCCACAGCCCCCACGGGGCGCGCTTGGCCCGGTCTGCGAGCGCGCTCACGGTGATGACGTCCGCTTCGACCTGCATCACCCGCTCGATGCCCAGCCCACCGCGGTGGCGACCAGCCCCACCGGTGTCGCTGTTCAGTCGCAGTGCCTCATGGACCCACGGCCAGCGCGTCTCGAAGATCTCCACGGGCGTGTTGCGACAATTGGCGTGGGGCACGATCTGCGCGCTGTTGCCGTCAGAAGTGGCCCGTCCACCCCAGCCGTTGCCCTCGAAATGGTAGTGAGCGTAATAGTCGCCGGTCCGCGGATCGGTTCCCCCGAACAGGAAGTTGAGCGACGTGTTGCCGCTGGCACCTGCGGCCTGATCGGGCAGGATCTGGCCCAGGATGGTGCCCATGACCATCTCCATGACGCGCGGCTGGTACTCGGTCTGACCCCCCACGCAGGCGCCGGGGAGCTTGACGCAGCAGATCGTGCCAGCGGTCGCCACGACCCGGATCGCCCGGTTGAGACCAGCGTTGACGGGGATGTTGCGGCCCAGCACGTACAGCAGACCGTTGAGGGAAGCCGACAGCGTCACGACGTACGGAGCGTTGATCGGGCCGATCGCCTGCGGGTCGGAACGGGTGTAGTCGAAGATCAGCTCGTCGCCGTCCACGATGACCGCGAGCCGCACCGTGTAGGGCTGATCGCCGATGCCATCGTCATCGAAGGTGTCCTCACCGTAGTACACCCCGTCCGGAAGCTTCCGGATCTCCTCACGGAGGTACGCATCGGCAAAGTCCTGGATGTGCCCGAACGCCGTCGACAGTGTCTCGACACCACGCTCCTCGAACAGCCGCCGCAGACGACGCTCACCGATGCGCAGGGATCCCAGCATCGCGTGGAGATCGCCCCAGCTGTTGGCCGGCGTCCGATGATTCGAGAGCATGATCCGCCAGACGTCCTTGACAGGCTCTCCCTGACGGAAGAGGCGGACCGGTGGCAGGCGCAGGCCTTCCTGATAGATGTCAGTTGCGGTAGCCGCGAAGGAGCCGGGGGACATGCCCCCGATCTCGGCCATGTGCGCGATGTTGCCGACGTACGCAGCGATGGCGCTGTTCACGTACACCGGCGTGACCATCATATGCTCTGGCATGTGGGAGCCGCCGCGGTACGGATCGTTGTGGATCCAGACGTCGCCCTCATCGAAGTTCTCCGCGCCGACCTCCGCGATGATCCATGCGGCCGCGTACAGGGACGCCCCGAGCATCGCGGGGTTGAGGCCGGCCGTCGCCACCAGGTTGCCGTCGCGATCGAGGATGAGCGTCGAGAAGTCGAGTCCCTCCGAGAAGATGGGCGAATAGGCGGTCCGCATCATGGACACGGCCATCTCGTCACAGACGTTGACCAGCTGCTTGTGCAGCAACGTGAGTCCTACCCGGTCGAGAGTTCCGGACATCGCGGTAGGCATCACTCGACTTCCTGCAGGCCCACGCGGGTGAGCAGCAAGCACGACGTCAGGTCGACGACAGCCTCAAAGCCAGGCGGCACATACGTCGTGGAGTCCGGCTCTTCCACGATCGCCGGCCCAGCGAATCGATGACCGACCGGCAGGTCCGCCCGCTTGAAGACGGTGGCTTCCGCCCACACGCCGGCTCCGATCAGGATCTGTCGCGTCCGGGACGTGGGTGTGCCGGACATGCCGTCACCGTATGGCTGCACGGTCACCGGGCGCGACATCACGGACGCGGTCGCGCTCAGGTACACGGACTGGATCGGCTGGTCGGGCAGGTCATAGCCATAGGCCTGGCGATGGATAGCGTGGAAACCCTCCTGGAGGCGCACCACGAAGTCGGGCGCGTCTGGCGCGATCTGGATCGCGAGCTCGAAGCTGCGGTCGACATGCCCCTGGTACATGCGCACTTCCTGTTCGTAGTTCTGGCCCAGGTAGCGGCACGCGACGTGGGTGGTGAGGACGATCTGGGCATCCGGATCACGGCGCTGTCGTGCGAGCTCGTCGGCCACATCCTGGGACAGGCGGGACAGGTCGGCGGCCACGTCCGCGGCCTCCGGTCGATCCAGTCGGCGGAGGACGGTCGCGCGTCGGTCCACGCGCTCATCGGCAATGACAGCGCCGAATGCCGACACCAGCCCCGGCGACGGCGGCACGACCACGCGGCGCATGCCCATCCTGTGAGCGATCTCGGCCGCGTGCAGCGGGCCGGCGCCCCCGAAAGCCACCAGGTCGAAGTCGCGATAGTCATGGCCGCGATCGACAGTGACCAGGCGCACGGCACCCGCCATGTTCTCGATGGACACAGACAGGATCGCGTCCGCGGCGTCCGGTGTGGACATGCCTAGTTGCGTGGCCAGCCCGGAGATCGCCGCCTCCGACCGGGCCGTGTCGAGGGTGATCTCGCCACCGAGGAAGTAGCCTGGATCCAGGCGACCCATGACCAGGTTGGCGTCCGTGATGGTCGGCGCTGTACCGCCCCGGCCGTAGCAGGCAGGTCCAGGATCCGCCCCCGCACTCTCGGGGCCAACGCGCAGCAAGCCACCGAAGTCGATGGATGCGATGGAGCTGCCGCCGGCACCGATGGTGGTCACATCGATGATGGGCAGTGCGATCGGGATGCCGAACTCCACCTCGAACAGGCCCGAGAACTTGAGTTGGCCGTCCACGACCACACCCACGTCCGCGGACGTGCCACCCATCTCCAGGGTCACGGCCTTCTCACTGCCGACCGCGCGTGCCCAGAAGTTGCCGGCGATCATGCCCCCAGCCAATCCGGACAGGATCATCTCGCAGGGTCGCTCCGCGGCGTGCGCCATGGGCACCTGGCCGCCATTGGAACGCATCAAGGCGTGCCAGCCACTGACGTGGCGCTCGGCCAGTCCAACCTCCATGTCCTGCGTGAAGCGGCGCACGATCGGCTTCACGTAGGCATCCATCACCGTGGTGGAACTGCGCTCGTACTCCCGCCAGATCGGCGCGACGCGGCTGGACACCGAGACCATCACGTCCGGGATCGCTGCCTCGAGGGCGCCGGCCAGGCGCTCTTCGTGAGCCCCGTTTACATACGAGAACAAAAAGCTGATGGCCACGGACGCCCCGGGCGCTTCCGTCAGCCGTGCAGCCACGGCAGCCACCACGCGGGCCATCTCGTCGTCCGTCAGCGGCGTCCGCACGGAGCCGTCGGAGAGGATCCGCTCCCGGACCCCGAACGTGTCGTGTCGCGCAGCGTAGGGCACGGCCTTGACCCATTGGAGGTCGTACAGACCCTTCCGGTCGATGCGCTGGATGTAGAGGTTGTCCTCGAATCCCGCGGTCGTGACGAACAAGGTCCGGGCTCCAGAGCGCTGGATGACGGCATTCGTAGCGATCGTCGTCCCCAGCGCAAAGTAGTCCAGGTCGCGAGCGAGGTCGATGCCCGTTCGCTCCAAGGCCTGGAATACCGCCAACGACGGCTGGACGGGGGTCGAGCTTACCTTGCGCAGCCGCACCTCCCCGTCGGTGTTGACCGCCACGAGGTCCGTGAATGTGCCGCCCGTGTCGACGCCGATGCGCCAGCCGGGAGCGCCCTCGATCACTGTGTCCTCCTCCATGATCATGGACCCGCTGGGGGCGAGATCTCCGATGCCACGATGGTGTGGTCCGCACTCGCGATAGCATCGGAC
>JBBSOS010000194.1:0-5758 GCA_038259505.1 Candidatus Limnocylindrales bacterium
GATCGACTCGCGGTCGTAGCCCCGCATCACCATGCCCATCCGGCCGCGTTCAAGGAGCGTCGGGTCGAGGTTCCGGGTGACCGTCAGGTAATCGCGAAGCACGATCGCGTGGCGCCCTTCCTCTGCGGTCCAGCGCCCGATCCAGTTGATCCAGGCACCGTCCCCGCGTCCGAACATGCCATGGATGAGCCGGTGGTAGCTGGGCAGGTTGTCCTCGGTCAGCAGCCCGACCTCGAACGCGATCTGGGCGACGCCGGTCAGGCGCGGCTGGTCGGGGCTCCAGGGCTCCTTGTCGAAGTCCCGACCCAGGCGATACGGGATGAACTCGTGCGGCAGCCATTCCTGGGCGACCTTCGCGTGGCGGTCGTACAGGCGTCCGGCCTCGGGCTCCAGCTCGGTGAGCAGCCCCACGGGATCATATGTCGGCAAACGTGCATCCTCATCGTCACTCGGTGGGCCGAGCAGGCGCCAGGCGGGCGACCAGGGAACGACCAGGAGGTCACAAGGGTACGCCCGTCCGCACGGCTGCGTTCCGGCGCTCGGGCCGGGTCAGGGCGCCTTTGGGCCGGTCCTTCAGTGCCACCCGGTCACCGACGCGGAACCCGATCCACACAAGGAGCAGGCCCACGACCATGCTGCCGACGAGGTACGTCACCGCGGACACTCGCCGGCTCCGATCGGAAAGCCCCCCGGCAGGTCGTTCACGGCGAGCATCAGGCCCTCGCGCCACGCGGCACCGAGGCCCCTCCGAGGAGTTGGCGGACCGGACGTAGACCCAGACGACCTGGTCATCGCGCGTCTGGATGGCCGACAGAGAGCCCCGCACGGAGGTCAACACGAACACCACATTTTCGATGATGCGCTCGCCTATGCCATTCGTCGGGTACCGCAGCACATCGCCGTCGAGGACCTGGGACGCGACGCCTTCGATGCTCGGTGCGCCCGGCTCGCCGGCGCAGGTGCGCGACTGCGACCTGACCCGGACGCAGCCTTTGAAGCGTTCCGGGAGCGGCGGGTCGAGTACACCGGACTGATCGCTCGGCTGGGCTTCGTCGTGACACCCGGGCACGGGCTGGCGCGGTGGTCGCTGGACCGGGCTCGTGCGACGGTCCCGTCCCGGAGGTGATCCTGAGCGGACGTCACGCTTGGCCCGATCCGGTCCCGACGGGAGCGCCAACGGGTGCGATCTCCCGTGCCGGTCGGTGGAGTGCCGCCCGAGGATGGTAGTCTGTGGTCCTGCCTCCCCAGGGTCGACGTCACAGGTGCCTCCGGGTGGACACGAACGAGGCGCGAAGGATGCGACCGGGTAAGGGATCCCCATGGGCTCGTCAGGAGGTCCAGCCGCTCCGGCTGGAGGACATCGCTGACCGTCTCGGCGACCGCGTCGACGACATCCGCCAGGATCTCGATGGCCAGGACGATGTGGCGGTCGTGGATGCCCACGATCCACGGTGTGACGCCGATGCACTGCTCATCGCCACCCGCAAGGGCATCCTCGTCGCGTATCCCTGGTCGGGGACCGGTGGTGACGGCGCCGGCAGCGCGCCCGGATGGGTGCCGTGGGGGGACGTCCGAGCCTCGACCGTCACATCGTCACCGGGTGTGAGCGCCTCCCGTCACTCCTGCACCATCCTGTTGCGCGGCGTGGAGCTCACCGCGCTTGGCGACGGGGACCTGGGTCGACGGGCCGTGGACGCCTTCCACGACGAGGTCGTGCGTCGCGGCACCCCCTGGCACTACCCGTCGTAGGTCGGACCCCACGACGATGACGTTCGGTGCGGTACGCACCGAGGACCCGCTCGACGCGGAGAGCGATCTGGAGTCGGGTGGGCGTGCCGGAAGCTGGGCACGGCTCCGGGCCGACCGCGGCTTCCAGGTCGGCGTGGTCGTCCTGGGTACCCTCGTCGCGGCCAGCGTGCTGGCACCTTGGATCGCGCCGCACGATCCGAACCATGAGTACCGGGAACTCATGCCCCTCGACGGCAGTGCACTGCCACCATCCGCGATGTTCCCGCTCGGCACCGATGTGCTCGGCCGGGACTACCTGTCGCGCCTCCTGTACGCCGGCCGGGCGACCCTCGCCGTGGGCTTCGCCGCCAACCTCGTGGCGGTGGCCATCGGCACGCTGGTGGGACTGGTCGCGGCGTATGCCCGCGTGGTCCGGGTGCGGGCCGGTGGCCGCTCGGTCGCCATCCCCGTCGAGACGATGCTCATGCGCCTGACCGATATCGGGCTCGCGTTCCCGGTGCTGCTCCTGGCCATCGCCGCGACATCGGTGCTGGGCCCCAGTCTGCTGCTGGTGACCCTGGTCATCGCGGGGGTGCTGTGGACCACGACCGCCAGGATCGTCTACGCGCGTGCCGTCCAGATCCGGTCCGCCGAGTTCGTGACCGCATCGCGGGCACTCGGAGTCAGCGGACCCCGGATCCTCCGGGCCACGTTCCTGCCGCACGTCCTGCCCCTCATCGTCGTGCTGTTCTCGCTGGGCATCGCATCCACCATCCTGTTCGAGGCGACGCTGTCGTTCCTGGGCGCGGGCGCGCCCACCAACAGCCCGACCTGGGGCAGGTTGCTGAGCGACCATCTCGCCTACTACCGCACGGACCTGCGGCTGCCGTTGCTGCCGGGCATCGCGATCGTGCTCACCGTGTTCGCCGGCAACCTCATCGCCGATGCCTGCCGCGACGTGCTCGACCCACGGAGCGCACGTGCCCGATGATCTGGTACATCGTCGCCCGCGTGCGCTGGTCCGTGCTGGTGTTGTTCGTGGTGGCCGTGTGCGCCTTCCTGCTGACGTTCGTCGCGCCCGCCGACCCGGCGCGCTCGATCGCCGGACCGAACGCCTCGGCCGAGGCAGTCGAGCGTATCCGTGTCGCCCTCGGCCTCGATAGATCGATGCTCCAGCAGCTCATCGACTACTTCGGGCGCCTGGCACGCGGTGACCTGGGCGTCTCGTACCAGCAGGGAGGCATCCCGGTCACGGACCTGATCCTGGGGCATCTGCCAGCGACCATCGAGCTGGCCGTCGGGGGACTCGCCGTGGCGCTCCTGATCGGCGTCCCGTTGGGCGGGCTCGCGGCGACCCGACCCGGTGGCCACCTCGACCGGTTGGTCTCCGTCCTCGCCTCCGTGCTCATCGCATTGCCGGCATTCCTCATCGGCGTCGTTGCCCTGTACCTGTTCTCGTTCCGGCTCGGCTGGTTGCCGCTCGTCAGCGGTCCATGGGACCCATGGGACGTGCGCGCCCTGGCGGGGCCGGCCATCGTGCTGGGCCTCGCAGCGTGTCCGGGCTACCTGCGCATCACCAGGACGGCGATGGCCGACCAGATGCACCAGGATTACATCCGGACGGCTCGCGCGAAGGGGCTGGCGGAACGAGCGGTCATCTGGCGACATGCGTTCCGCAACGCCGTGCCGCCGGTGCTCTCGCAGGCGGGAATCGACCTGGGCTTCTTCCTGGGTGGCGTGGTGGTCATCGAGTCCGTGTTCGGCTGGCCAGGCATCGGGCGCCAGGCCGTGCGCGCCATCACCGGCGAGGACGTGCCCATGATCATGGGCACCCTGTTGGTGGCGACCCTGTTCATCGTGCTTGCCAACCTCGTGGTGGACGTGCTCAACGCGCTCATCGACCCGCGCATGGCCGAGTGGTGCGACGAGGATGGTGGTCAGCGCGCATGACCCGCCAGACCTACTACCAGGTGCTGGGCATCGGCGAGGATGCCACGAGCGAGGACGTCGCTGCCGCCCGACGGACCATGATCAAGGCGGTGCATCCGGATCTCGCGACCGATGAGACGGACCGCCTGGAACGGGAACGGCTTGCCCGCACGGTCAATGACATGTGCGACACCCTGCTGGACCCGCTCCGGCGATACGACTACGACACCGCGCTCGACCGGGCGCGACGATGGGGAGCGTCCCATCCCGATGATGGCGACACCGACGCCTGGTATCGCGGTGACGCTGTCGGGGACGAGATGGCGGCAGCGCACTCCGAGAACGACGTGGTCGACCAACACGGAATGGAGGCGGGGCCACTCGACTGGATCGAGCGGCGCGTCACCTGGCCCGTCGCTGCCCTCGGTCTGCTGCTGTTGGTCGTGTCGGCGGTCATCTACGACCGGATCGGCGGCCGCGTGCTCGATCGGATCGGGTTGCATGTCGGTCGGTTCGGTTCTGCCGCCGTTGTGCTCCTGATGGCGCTGGCACTCCTGCTCCTGTGCCTGGGTGTGCTGCGCGCCGTCCGCCGCCGATCCTGATCCATCGGGGCTCGCCCTGGCGGTCCCACCTCGGCGCTGGGTGGTCCCAGCCCGGGTTCGTGGGCCGTCCGGGACGGGCCCACCGAATCAGTCCGGATCGCGTCCAAAGAGGCGTCGTAGACCATCGCGGACGTCATCGAGGAAGCCGCCGCCCTGGGACGGACGGCGCTCGCTGTCGAGCGGCAGGGAACCTCCGCCATCTCCCGTGGCTCCGACACTGCCGTCTGGGTCATCGATGGGCGTCGTCACCACCGCGTCCGGCATGACCGCGGCCGGCAGCGCGATGCCCGTTGCGGCGGGGGCGACGGGAATCGCACTCGCCTGCGGGTCGAGTGACTGCTCGTCAGTGCGAACTGGCTCTTCCTGGCCCGTGAAGTCGGTCATCGTCTCTCCTCCACTGCGCGATACCCGCGCATGCTGCGCCGTCTGGCGATCCCGGGCTGTCAACACGCGGACGCGTATCGTCACGACCGCATATCAAGATCCCTCCGCGACAGATCGTTGGCATCCTGCCGCAACGGATCGCGCGGTCGCGGCAATGCCTGCGTGCGGTCGGGCGGGGCAGACTTTGGAGATGGACACGCGACCACATGACGACGATACCGGAGGCACGTTCGGTGAGGCGGAGTTCCAGCGATCGTCGCAGGAGTTCCTGCGCGGCGTGGAGCTGATAGCGGAACTCGAGCGACAGAAGCGGGACCTGCCCAGGCAGGACGCCCAGCGGCTTGAGCTCGCCGACCGCATCGAGGGGGTCGCGGTGGACCTGTTGGGGCGGAGCCAGTACCAGTCGCGCCTGGTGACCACCCAGGCAAACCTGCCCCCAGGTCCGAAACGTCCCACGCATGAGATCCTGCGAGATTGGCGTGATGCGGAGCGCCGACTCCACCAGGCGCATGATGCCGTGCGTGCCATCGTCTCCGAGAGCGCTGGCTTCCAGGATGAGTACCGACGAACCTTCGAGCCGAGGTAGGCGGGCGCGTATGACGGACCCGCCCTTGCTCGTGGTCTTCCCCGCCAATGACCAGGACTTCCGTGGCTGGGCGGAGCGACTCGTGGCTGGCTCGAACGGCAGGCCCGATCGACTTGAGCGGTCGCTCCGCGGCCGCTACCCGGACGCGGTCGTCCGGCCGAGAGACCTGTCCGGCGACGTGATGGCTATCTGGTACATCTACCGCGACGGTTCCTGGCGCCCGGAATAGCTGACCGCCCGATGCGGGCCTGGGCAAAGTCAGCCAGCAGGCCCCCATTGGCCGCGGGCATTCGATGGCGATGATGGTGCTCCCTCCCGATAGATATCCGCAACGCCGGATCGACGCCGTGCAGCGTGCCCGCGACTCCCGCCTGGGCATGCTCGGCACCCAGCTAGCGACAGGAGCAACGACCCATGGTGATGGACCAGGCTTCCGGTCAGGTCGAGAGGACCCACGGCGACGACTTCGTGTGCCCGGCGTGCGGATGCGAGATCCGTCTGCGGCACCACGGAGACCCGGTGCGCATGA
>JBBSOS010000195.1:0-5744 GCA_038259505.1 Candidatus Limnocylindrales bacterium
AGGGTGATGCGCATGACCCGATGCCCGAGCCGCGCCGCCGCGGTCGCCCAGCGCGCCAGGTCGCCCTCAGCGGCGGGGGTGCGGCCCCCGTCGAGCCCATGGAACGCGCCCTCTGGCCAGGGGTGCCCCCACGAGAACCCGACCCGGACCGGGCCTGCGTCGAGCGTCGTGCTGTCGAGCGACTCCGGTTCCGGCAGGTAGCAGGTCTCCAGGTACACGTCGTCCACACCCAGGGACCGGGCGTGCTCCAGGACGGGCGACGGCATGAGCGGCCAGGGCCGTCCTTCGGGAGCGCTCTCACCAGCGCGCAACTCCCCGTAGAGGCGGTGATAGGAGTAGCTGTCGATACCGACCCGCATTGGCTCCCTCCTCACCCCCGACACTGGCCCGGCCAGGCTACCCTCGTTGGGACCCGTCCATGGTACCCGGTCTGGAAACGTCACCAGACCCCCTCCGGACAGGGCGGGCTGGCACGGCCACGTGATAGATTGCTGGAAACGAAACCAGCATGGTCGGACGGGAGAGGGACGCTCGCATGATCCAGGTGGATGGTCTCGCGGGGCGAGTGGCCGTGGTCACGGGCGCGGCGAAGGGCATCGGCAGGTCGATCGCCGAGACCCTCTCCGCGAACGGCGCGCAGGTGGCTGCCTTCGATCTCGTGGCTCCCGAGCACCCGGGCGTCCTGGGGGTGGCCTGCGATGTCAGCGACGAGGGCGCGGTCGATGCTGCCTTCGGCACCGTCGAGTCGACCCTCGGCCCGGTCTCGGTGCTGGTCATCAACGCGGGCATCTTTCCTATCGTGCCCTTCGAGGAGATGACCCGGGAGTTGTGGGACCGGACGTTGGCCATCAACCTGACCGGTGGATTCCTGTGCGCCCGTCGCGCACTGCCGGCCATGCGTGAGCAGCGCTACGGACGCATCGTGGCCATCGGCTCGAGCGCCGGGAAGGCAGGCGGGGCACGCAGCGTGGCGGCCTATGCCGCCTCCAAGGGCGGCCTGATGACCCTGGCCAAATCGATCGCCAACGAGTACGCGGCCTACGGCATCACCTCCAACGCCCTGGCGCCGACGCTCATCGACACCGACATGATCGCCGAGCAACGCGACCTGGTGTCGCGCATCCCCGTCGGCCGCTTCGGCAGGCCCGAGGAGGTCGCCGCACTGGTCGCGTTCCTGGCCTCGGAACACGCGGGCTACATCACCGGCGAGGTCACGGACATCAACGGCGGGTTCCTGGTCGACTGACCGCGGTTATCGCCGGGGGCCTGAGGTCGGCTGACCGCGGTGCGTCGGGATTACACTCGCGCTCCACGCGGACAGGAGGCAGATCCAGATGGCTCTCGGGCGGTCTCACAGGGTCCTGGCCGTGACGTTGGCCTTGGTCACACTGAGTGTGGCGTCGTTCGATCGCGACAACGGCGCGGTGCATGCACGGACACCGTCCGGACCGCCTCCCACGGCGACACCCGCACCGATCCCCTCGGCGGCGCCGCAGCCGGTCGTCGCGCTGCCTGTCATGCCCAGCGATGCTGACCTCGCAACGGCCGCCTCGACCGGGGTCGCGGATACACCGCCGGTCCCGTCCGGGGATGTCGACGTGCTGGCCGTCGCAGCGGCGGCCGCGGCACAAGTGGGCACCATGACGACCGCGGAGTGGAGCCTCGACGCGCTCGCCGACAGCTTCCAGGGGGACCCTGCACGGGCATTCGCGTTCGTCCGTGACAGCATCGGCTTCGACGCCTATCCGGGCGTGCTTCGAGGTGCTGCCGGGACACTCGCGGCGCGCGCCGGCAACGCGACAGACCGGGCGTTGCTGCTCAAGACCCTGCTCGATGCGATGGCGCTCCAGACCCGGTTCGCCTTCGGGACGCTCGACGGCGCCCTCGCGCAGGCGGTGGCCGAACGAACGATGGTCCCACCTGCGCGGCCGCTCCAGAACGGCCGAGCCGCGGGCATCGGGCCGCTCGATGTCGATGCCATCGGAGCCCGGGCACGGAGGGACGATGCCCTGCTGCGCCTGACCCTGGGCGCCCGGCTGGACACCATGTCGGGCGCCACGGCCGCCGATCTCGCGCCCGAGGTCCGCGATCACGTCTGGGTCCAGGTTGCCTGGGGCACCGACTGGCTGGACTACGACCCGACGCTCCCCGACAGCACCCCGGGACACCCACTCGTCACGCCGACCAGCACATCGGACACACTGTCGGACGACTCCCGGCAGTCGCTTCGCGTCGAGGTCATCGCGGGATCCCTCGCCAGCGGAAGCATCACCGACGGCGTGGTCCTGGACCAGGTGTTCGACGCGGCATCGATATCCGATGCCCAGGTCTTCCTGTACTTCCAGCCCCAGGCCGACGACCTCGGCGGCACCATCACCAACACCCTCAGCGGCGTGCAGACCTGGACCCCGGTGCTCATGGTCGATGGCGAGGCCACCTCTGGGGGTGCGTTCGCAGCGGGAGGGCGTGGGACCGACCTGTTCGGCGACGCGGTGGATACGCCGCCGCTGGCGACGCTCCGCATGGTCGTGACCCGAAGCGTTCCGGGTCGGGCAGACGAGTCCGGCACCCACGTGCTCCTCGACCGGGTACCGGACCGACTCGTCGACTCGGACAGCATCGAAGCCGATGATCTCGCGCCGCTCGCTGGTGACCAGACCGGGCCGCTGGCCCTCGGCGTGATGGAGCAGATCCTCGTCTCCACGGGGTCCGCGAGCCCTTGGTTGCAGGCCGTGCGCCGAGGGGTCGCAGCTGACTACATTGCGGCCCTGATGGCAACTCCGGACAGCCTGGATGAGCACAAGCTGGGCGACCTGCTCTACCCCCTGGCCGTGGCCAACGCCAGCCTGGTCATGGCGTCCGAGCAACTCGCGATACCGGCCGCGACCGTCCCCGGACGGACACGAGCGTACGTGGATTCCCCAAGGGTCATGCTCGTGGACATCGGTCAGAGCCCGACCGATGCATCAGACTTCCAGTTCGCCACGGACCTGCTGCTCGATGAGGTGCGGGTGGTGGCAGCGAACGCCGATGCGACGAGGGAGGCAGCCCTTGGAGCCATCTGGTACGGAGCGCTCGAGTCGGCTATCGAAACAGAGTCGTCGCTGCGAAGGGCGGCCGGCCTATCGGATGAGCCGATCTCGCTCGCTGGCACCAGTCTGGACATGAGCCAGCCCTTGCAGCTGCTCGACGGCGAGGACGTCCCAGCCACCGGAGCTCGAGCACTGCGTGACTCGCTCGACGCCGGATCGCTCGCGGTCGTGGTCGGCGCCCCAGCCACCAGCCGAACGTGGTGGGCCATCGATCCGACGACCGGCACCACCCGCGCGATCCTCGATCCAGGGACAGGTGGCATCGCGGGAGGCGTCGCCTGGGGCGCCATCAAGCACCTGCCGCCGCCGCCGCGCATCGGCGGTGGAGGCGGCGCGAACGTCTGGCACGTCAATCCCGACGGTTCCATCACGCGCGTCCCCAGGGGTGGCGGCGGAGGTCCGCCGATGGGCCCGCCACCATCGCGCTGCGGTGGAGGGCAGGAGTATGTGACGATTCTCGGTTGCGTCTCGATCCCGGCTGCCTGGGCGATCCGGATCGGCGTCGGCCTCGTGGTGTTCGCGGTCGTGGTGGACGCTGCCATCTATCTGTTCACATGATTCGCCTGGGCCGCTCATGAGCCGCCTGGACCTCGTCATCCGCGGCGGGACGGTGATCGACCCGGCAACGGGTCTGCATGCGCGTCATGACATCGGCATCACCGACGGCAGGATCTCGACCGTGGAGCCACATATCGGGCTGGGTGACACAACCGATGTTCTTGACGCAACGGATCTGCTCGTCGTGCCGGGCCTCGTCGATCTCCACGTTCATGTCTACTGGGGTGGCGCGGACCTGTCCATCGAGCCCGGGCCGCATGACCTGCAACGAGGCGTCACGACCATCGTAGATGCAGGCTCGTCGGGCGCCAACAACTTCGCCGGTTTCAGGCGGTTCCTCATCGAGCCCTTCGAGGGCACCATCCTGGCCTACCTGAACATCGCGGTCATGGGTCAGGCAGACCCGGTCCTGGGCGAACTGCATGACATCCGGTACGCCATCGTCGATCGTGCCGTGGAGGTCGCGAAGGCGAACAGGGACCTCATCGTCGGGATCAAGGTCCGTGTCAGCGAGCAGCTTGCTGGCCGCAATGGTGTCGAGGCGGTCGCCCGGGCCGTGGAGGCAGGCACGGAGATCGGATGCCCGGTGATGGTCCACATCGGCGGTTCGTATGCGCCCATCGAGGACATCCTGTGCCAACTACGGGGCGGCGACATCGTGACCCATGCGTTCACCGGGTGGGAGCCGGGCATATTCGACAGCGACCTGCATGTCCTCCCAGCGGCGCTGGAGGCACGGGCACGAGGGGTCCTGTTCGACGTCGGACACGGCGCAGGATCGTTCGCGTTCAGCCGTGGTGAGGCGGCGCTCGCTGACGGTTTTCGTCCGGACACCATCAGCTCGGACCTGCATCGCTTCAACGTCAACGGGCCGGTCTACGACCTCGTGACCACCATGTCGAAGTTCCTGCACCTGGGTCTTTCGCTGGAAGAGGTGCTGGCCATGACGACGGTCGAGCCCGCGCGCGCGCTCGGGCGAGCAGATCGGATGTGCAGCCTCGCGGCGGGGTCGGCCGCCGACATCGCGCTCCTGCGGCTCGAGGAGGGGCGCTTCCGATTCGTGGACTCCATCGGCACGACGGTCGAGGGTCACCAGCGACTGGTTCCCGTCGCCACATTCAAACGAGGACGGTGCATCCGCGCCGAGTAGTGTTCGGGCACTACGCCGAAACGATCACCCTTCTGCCGCTCGCGGCACTGCGCTGCATCGCATCCAGGACACCCACGACCCGAGCGCCCAACTCTGCCGGCGAACGGTTCTCGACGTCCCGGCCACAGGCAAGATCAACGAACCGGTCGACGACCCGCTGGAACGACCACGTTCGGTCATCGTCCGACAGGTCCACCGTCACGTCGTCCCGGCCGCCACGGGACCGGCGGACGATGGGCCGGTCAAGGTCCAACAGCAGCTGGCCAGCATCTCCGGTGATCCGGATCTGGAGCTGATGGGTATCGCCGAATGTGCCAGGCGGCAGCGCGGTGCCAGACACTGTCCCGACGGCACCGCCATCGAGACGCAGCGAGATGGCATCATGGAGATCCACGCTCGCACCCCCGGGTGAACTCGTGAATGCCATGACCTCGGCTGCGCGGAGTGGTATCAACCGGAACAGCAGGCCCAGCCCGTGGGTCAATTGACCGGTGCCGAAACCGCCGCCCGACACGGCGGGGTCCGCCCAGGTCTCGAGCCGCGGCGGAGCACCAAACTCCGTTGGCACGTAGTTCTGGCCGCTGGTCAGGAGCGCCCGAACGACCGTGGCCATGACCACGCTGATGTGCTCGATGGTTCCCACGCCGCCGTCCTCGAGCAGCAGGCGGCGCGCATGCTCCACGATGCCCATCTCGTTCCAGGCATAGCAGAGCATGAGCACCCGGCCTCGTTCGCGAGCGAGGCGATCGAGCGCCCGCGCATCTGCAGGGAGCACCGTGAATGGCTTCTCGGCCAGCACATGCGAGCCCGCCTCCAGCGCAGCTCGTGCCTGGTCCGCGCGTAGGCCCACAGGTCCAGTGAGGACCACCAGGTCCGGCTTCGCGGCGATGACCTCGCGCCAGTCGGTCGTGGTCCGGGGGACGTTGAAGGCGGCGGCGATACGC
>JBBSOS010000196.1:0-5738 GCA_038259505.1 Candidatus Limnocylindrales bacterium
CCGGTCGAGCCACCGGCGGACGGGATCGCGTCGCGGATCGCGTCCGACCCAACGCCGGGGCGCGAGTGGCCGGCTCCCCTGCCTCGCTCCCAGCTCGACGGTGTCCGTGCGTGGCTGGAGCGGCCGGCGCTGCTGCTCGCCGACGACATGGGCCTCGGCAAGACCGTCCAGGCACTGGCGGCCCTCCGGGTGTTGGTCCGGCAGGGCGACGTGAGCAGGGCGCTCGTCGTGGCGCCTGCATCGGTGTGCGGACAGTGGCGTCGTGAACTCCACCACTGGGCACCTGAGCTGACCGGGATGGTCGTCCAGGGTAACGCCCGCGACCGCGCGTGGCAGTGGCGCGCCCCAGCCAACGTGACCATCGTCGGCTACGACACCCTTCGGGTCGATTTCACGCCCAACCCCGGTTCCCCACCCCGCGCGGTCCTGTGGGACGTGGTCGTCCTCGACGAGGCGCAGCGGATCAAGAACCGGGGCATCGAGCTGAGCCGGGAGGTCAAGCAGTTGCGGCGCCGGCGTTCGTGGGCCCTGACCGGAACGCCCCTCGAGAACGAGCTGGACGACCTCGCGTCGATCATGGAATTCGTCGACCACGACGAAGCGGCCGCGCCGCGATATGCGCCTGGTCCGGACCTGCTGGCGCGTCACCGACAGGTCCAGCTTCGGCGCCGAAAGTCAGACGTCCTGGCTGAGCTGCCGCCCAAGCAGGTCAGCCATCTCGATGTGTCGCTCACGGGTGCCCAGGGAGTCGCCTACCGCCGCGCCGAGCAGGAGGGTGTCTACCAGCTTCGCGCCATGGGCCGGGAACTCCGGATCGAGCATGTCCTGGAGCTGATCATGCGACTCAAGCAACTGTGCAATGTCGATCCGGTCTCGGGACAGTCGGCGAAGCTGGCCGACATCGAGCAACGGCTGGACACCCTGACAACCGAGGGTCATCGCGCGCTGATCTTCAGCCAGTTCATCGATGATCGCTTCGGTGTCGCGGCGATCTGTCGTCGTCTTGAGCGTTTCGCACCACTGGCCTACACCGGGGAACTGGACCAGGCCCAGCGTCAGGAACTGATCCGACGGTTCGCGAACGATGAACGCCACCGCGTGCTGGTGCTCTCCCTGCGCGCCGGCGGCCTCGGCCTCAACCTGCAGCAGGCCTCCTACGTGTTCCACTTCGACCGATGGTGGAATCCCGCCATCGAGCATCAGGCAGAGGACCGGGCGCACCGGATGGGCCAGCAACACCCGGTGACGGTGTTCACCTACACGTGTGCCGACACCATCGAGCAGCGCATCCAGGAGATCCTGGACCAGAAGCAGGCACTGTTCGACGCCGTGGTCGACGACGTGAGCCTGGACCTCTCGTCGAGCCTGACCGCAGACGAGTTGCGTGCGCTGGTGGGGTTGTGACGTGCCTGGCCACGCCCTGCCTGGTCGGGCTCAGCCTGGCCGGATCAGCGTCAGCCGTGGACCGTGGGGAGCCAGTCGGCGCTGATGAGGCGCTCGTCCGCCGTCATGAGGGTGAGCCCGTGCACCAACGCCGTGGCGGCCAACAGACGGTCGACCGGATCTCGGTGGTCGAGGTCGAGTTCATGGCTCCGCAGCGCCACCTCGCCTGTGAGCGAGGCCGATTCGGTGGGCAGGGCGCGGTGCGCTCGTGCGCACCAGTCGCGGGTCCCCCCAAGCAGCTCCAGACGGCCGCGCGCCGCGAGCATGCCCACTTCCCACACGGACATCGGTGACAGCCAGAGCCGGCCGAGCGACTGGTCGATGGTCTCACGCAACCGTACCGGCAGCCGATCCGAGCCGATGAGGTACCAGACCCAGATGTGGGTATCGAGGAGGAAGGGCGCACCGGCAGTCCGGTGCCTGGCCGGGCTCGGTGTGGCCGAACTCAACCGAGCGCCTCCCAGTCCGACTCGTCGAGTGGGCCGGAGATGTCACCGATCTCCCGGGCTGACCCAGCGAGCACACCGAAACGGCTCGCCTCGGCGGGCGCGCGAGGCGGCGGGACCACCTGCGCGATCGGCCCGCCGCGCTTGGTGATCAGGAGGGGCCGACCGGTCTGCCGGACGCGCTCGACCGCCGCGAGGCAGGTCGCCTTGAACCTCGAGACGGGCATCGAGTCCATGCCACGAGCGTACCATGGTCACGATCCATGGTCATGAACCCGGCGGCTGCTCGTCTGCGAGGGGCGTGGAGCTGGCGGCGACCTGGCCCCACTCAGGCTGTGTCGGCGGGCAGGATCCGGAACGAGGAGCCGTCGGGCAGGCGCATGGCACGAAGATGGCGCTGGTCGAGGGACAGCACATCACGGGTCGCGTGGCGGGACGCGAGCACCACGAGGGACGCATCGGCGATCCCGATGCCCAGGTCCCGATAGCGATCGACGAGGTCACGTGCGGCGGCGATGTCGTCGCCCGACAACGGCTCGAGTCGGTACGCACCCCGCGCGATCTCTCCCAGGAACGCGAGCTCGGCTTCGATGCTGACCCGCGTCGCGAGCAGGTAGTCCAGCTCGGCAAGGACGAAGGGCGACACGAGCAGCGGTGGCGTCGCCGCGAGCAGGGCGCCCGCAGCGGCGGCATGGTGCTGCTGGCTGGCATCGATCGCTGCCAGCAGGCCGCTCGTGTCGAGCACGATCACCGTTCACCAAAGCCGGTCATGGCCTCATCGACACGATCGGCGAGCGTGGGATCGCCGCTCTCGAAGAGCGGCACGCGGGGCCGAGGGGTCGGCGTCCCGGCGGTCACCTGAGCGATGCCCTCGCGGATCAACTGGGCTTCGCTCTTGCCGCTCGACTGGGCGGCCTCACGGAGTGCACGACGCAGATCCGCGGGCAGGTAGACGGTCGTCTTGTTCATGCCATACAAGCTACCATACGTCGCCCTCGACGCCCTCCCGTCTGTTGTCGCCACCAATATTGACAGTGGCACGTTGCACTGTCATGATGCGTCCATGCCCATCCATCCCCAGTACACCATCGGCGAGTTGGCGAGTATCGCTGGCGTCACGCCGCGCACCATCCGGTACTACATCTCGGTGGGCCTGCTGCCCTCGCCCGGGCAGGCCGGAGCCAATACCCGCTATGGCGAGGACATCCTTCGACGCGTCCGTCTCATCCGACAGCTCCAGGACCAGCATCTGCCGCTGGCAGAGATCAGGAGCCACATCGAGAGCATGGGCGACGCTGACGTGGCCGCCGCGGTCGACGCCAGCCATGGCGTGGCGGAGGTGAGCTCTGCGCTCGACTACATCCGCTCCCTGCACCACCCACCTGCCCCACTGGCTCGCGCAGCGCCGCGGGCGTCAAGCCGGGCCCCGATGCCGACCCCCTCACCTGCGCCCCCGATCCCGGCCAACACCGGGGCCAGTGCCCAGGAACCACCGATGGCCACCCGTACGACCTGGGAGCGCATCGCACTCGGGCCGGACATCGAGCTGCACGTCCGTCGACCCCTTGGCCGACTCGACAACAAGCGTGTCGAGCGGCTCATCACCATCGCTCGTGAAATGTTCGAGGAGGACCAGCCATGACCCCACCGACCACGACCCCTACCCTGACCATCGCCACCGACCGCACCCTGGTCCGGTCCCGTTGGCACAGCAAGCGCCACATCGTCGCCCGGCTCACGGCGCCGGTGGCACCCACCGGCCGTGAACGCCCGCCCGTCAACCTCGCCTTCGTGCTCGATCGCTCCGGTTCCATGGACGGTGCCAAGCTCCGGCTGGCAGCGAAGGCGGTCGAGGAAGGCATCGGCCGTCTCCGGGCCAGCGACCGCTTCAGCGTCGGGATGTACGACTCGGAGATCGACGTCCTCGTGCCGGGGACCTTCGCCAGCGGCGACTCCCGCCGAGATGCTGTCGAGCGACTCGCCCGGGTCACAGCCCGTGGCTCGACGGACCTGTGCGGCGGCTGGCTGGCCGGCTGTGAGCAGGTCGCCACGGCGCTCATCGAGGACGGTGTCAACCGTGCCCTGCTGCTCACCGACGGCCTCGCCAACGTGGGCATGACGGCCGCGCACGAGCTCGCTCACCACGCCACCCAGTTGCGGGCGAGGGGCGTGTCGACGTCCACCTTCGGTGTCGGCAACGACTTCGACGAGGTCCTGCTCCAGTCGATGGCCCAGGCCGGCGGTGGCCATTTCTACGACATCGCCAGCGCGGCAGCCATCGGTGACCACATCGGGAGTGAGGTCGGCGATACCCTCGAGGTCGTCGCCCGCGACGTGTCGCTGCAGATCGTGCTCCCGGAGGGGGTTCGGGTCGAGTCGCTGGGCGCCTTCACCGCACGCGCGGCCCATGGGAGGACCGTCATCGACATCGGTGACCTGGTCTCTGGCCAGGAGGTGGAGGTGCCGCTGCGCCTCTCGTTCCCATTGGGCCGCATCGGCGAGGTCGTCGCTGCGGTGATGACTGTCGCGGACCGGGGCGATGTGCTTGCTGACGCCATCGACCGCGCCTCCTGGGAGTACGCGGACGACTCCGCCAACGATGCGCAACCGCGGGACGTCGAAGCCGATCGCATCATCGCCCGGGTGTTCGCGGCACGTGCCCGACGCGAGGCCGTGCACCGGAACAAGACTGGCGACTATGCAGCAGCGCGGAGGGTACTGGAAGCGACCGCACGCCGGATCGGGGCCTATGCCGGACGCGACCCCGAGTTGCACTCCATCGCGGACGACCTGCGGCGCGAGATCGAGTCCTTCCAGCAGGCGATGCCCGAGCGCCAACGCAAGGAAGCGTATGCATCGAGCGCATATGCGCTCCAGTCGCGTGCGTTCGATGGCACCGCCCGCAAGCGATCCTGACGATCAGGCCATCTTGAGCAGGCCGAACGCGCCACCCTGTGGGTCGGTCAGGATGGCGAACGTGCCACCCGAGAAATCGGTCGCGGGCACCATGCTGCCGGCCCCGGCAGCGACGGCCGCATCGTTGGTTGCCGCGACATCCGCCACTGCGAAGTAGACCAGCCAGAAACTGGGCACGGAAGCCGGCAATTGGGGAGCCATCTCCTGGGCACCCAGGAGGCTCTCTTCGCCGTCGAGGAACTCGGTGTAGCTGGTGCCGTTGCCCATGTCGCTCGTGCGCTGGGTCCAGCCGAAGACCTGCTCGTAGAATGGGATCGCCGGGCCCACACCGCGTGCGTTCAGTTCGCCCCAGCCGTACGCGCCAAGGCCCTGGGTCTCGAAGCCGACCATCGATGCGGCCTGCCAGACGCCGAGCATCGCACCCGACGGATCCCGGATGAACGCCGACGTGCCCATATCGCCGATGGCGAACGGCGCCATCACGACGGTCCCGCCCGCGGCCGTCGCCGCCGCTGCGGTCGCTGCCGCGTCCGGCGACGCGATGTACAGGTTCCAGTTGGAAGCGGGCATGTTCGGGTCCGCATGACCAATGAAACCGGCCACGGCCTTGCCGCCGCGCGTGGCCGTGGCATAGCCACCGTACTGCGGGTCATCCGAGGTGACCATCTGCCAACCGAACAGGCCACCATAGAAGGCGCGGGTCACGTCTGGATCCCTGCTCGAGTTGTCCATCCAGACGGGTCGGTATGAGGTCGCCATGTGCTGCTCCTTGGCTGTCCGCGGACCGGGTTGGCTGTCTGCGGACCGGTTGGCTCTCTGCAGGCCGGGCGCCGCATCAGGGTCCCGACCGGGACCAACGGCTGGCGCCCATTCTTGCATCCCCCGGAGCGTACGTGTCAACCGAGCTGTCACAAGGTCGCGGCATCCTCGCCG
>JBBSOS010000197.1:0-5719 GCA_038259505.1 Candidatus Limnocylindrales bacterium
CACCTCCCGCGGTGTCGACGCCGATGGCCGGGATGGTCAGGAGCACATCGGCCACGTTGGCAGCCTGGAGACCGCCGGCGACGATGACCGGGATGCGCGTCGCGACGAGTGCCGCGACATCCGCTGCGGCCCGCCTGCCGGTTCCGCCCGGCACCGATGGGTCCGCGGTGTCCAGCAGGATCGCCCACAGGTTCGACTTGGCGCGGTACGCCTCCGCCTGCCGAACCACGGCGTCTGCCGTCGCCTCGGGGTCCGTGTCACCCGCAGCTGCTGCTGGCAGGTGGAGCGCCTTGATGACCGGCAACGGGATGGCATCGAGCACATCAGGTGATTCCGATCCGTGCAGCTGGACCGCATCGAGCCCTGTCCGCGCAGCGATGGCGGCGACCTCGGCCGCATCGCGGTCGGCGAAGATGCCCACCAGCGTCGGTCCGCTCCCGGGCGCTGTGGCCTCACGGGCGAGTTCGACCAGCGTCGCGACCTCGGACTCCTCGAGCGCCCGCTTGGTGCCAGGGACCATGTTCAGGCCGATGGCATCCGCTCCGGCAGCGATGGCGGCGGCGAGGCCACGAGGCTCCGTGACACCGCAGATCTTGACCATCGGCAGCCGCCCGTCCGATGACGGGTCCTGCCCGGGCCGGGGCACGGCACCCGCGGACACGAAGGCCGCGACTCGGGCGGTCACCGCCGCGCTGTCGGTTCCGGCGCGCATCAGGTCCTCGCCGATGAGTGCGGCGTCGAAGCCGAGCGCCCGCCACCGACGCAGCAGGAACGGCTGTCGGACACCCGACTCGGCCACGACGATGCGGTCGTCGGGGATGCTCGTCCGGAGGCTCTCCGCGGTCGTGGTATCAACGGTGAGGGTGCGCAGGTCCCGGTTGTTGACGCCGATGAGACGCGCGCTGGTGGACAACGCAGCATCAAGCTCGCGGGCGTCGTGGACCTCTACGAGGGGTTCCAGTCCCAGGTCGAGGGCGGCCTGGACCAGTCGTCCGAGCCGAGGCCTCGGGTGGAGCGCCGCCAGCAGCAGCACCGCATCGGCACCCGCAGCTCGCAGGATCGGCAGTTGGCGCGCATCCACCACGAATTCCTTGGCCAGCACGGGCACCGATGTCGCCGCCCGAGCCGCCTTGAGATCATCGATGGCGCCGCCGAACCAGTGGGGTTCGACGAGCACGGAGATCATCGATGCCCCACCGGCCGCGTAGGCGCGTGCGCGATCCGCGACGTCCAGCGGTCCGTCGGCGAGCGTTCCGGCCGATGGTGACCGGCGCTTGATCTCCGCGATGACATGCAGGCCGGGTCGCGCCAGGCGCAGGGCGACAGGACGTGGATCACCCGCACCGCGTGCCGCCCGGCGCAGCTCCCGCAGGCTGGTGCCAGCCAGCTCGGCAGCCAGGTCGGCGCGTCGCCGGTCTGCGATCTTTCGGAGGACGGACCGGCCGCGAACACGCGCTGCCGGCCGATGGGTGGTCATCGTCACGCCTGGACCTCGTCCTTCCCGGGGCTCCATGCCCGCGCCTGCAGCCGGGCCAGCAGATCCGCCCCTGCGCCGCTGCTGATGGTCTCACGGGCCAGCTCGACGCCCGCTCGGATGGTGTCGACGCGACCGGCGACGACGAGTGCCGCGCCCGCGTTGAGAGCGACGACGTCATGCCGGGCGCCGCCCTCGGTGCCATCGAGGATCGCCCGGATGATGGCCGCATTGGCAGCACCGTCACCGCCCGCGAGCGCCGATGTCGGGGCACTGCGCAAGCCAGCGTCCTCGGCGTTGACCGTGTGGCGCGTGATGCCATCGGGCGTCACCTCGAGGTAGACGCCCGAGCCATCGAGCGGCAGCTCGTCGATCTGGTCGCCGTGGACCACGAATGCTCGCTCGATGCCGATGGCGTGGAGCACCTGCGCGACCCGGGCCGCCGACACCTCGTCGGGGACGCCCATCAACTGGCGCGTCACGAGCGCCGGGTTGGCCATCGGCCCGCACAGGTTGAAGGCGGTGCGGACGCCCAGCTCACCACGCACCGGGCCGGCGTGGCGCATGCCGGGATGGAATGCCGGTGCGTGCAGGTAGGCGTAGCCGGTCTCACGCAGGGAGGCCTCCGCGGCTTCCGGCGTCTGTTCGACCGTGAGCCCCAATGAGGCGATGGCGTCGGAGCTGCCCGACTGCGAACTCACGGCACGGTTGCCATGCTTCGCGATGGGGACCCCGGCCGCCGCCGTCACGAGCGACGTCGCGGTCGAGATGTTGAACGTGCCGTGGACATCGCCACCGGTGCCGCAGGTATCGATGGCGCCTGCGGGCGCTTCGACCACCAGCACCCGCGCCCGCATCGCCTCCACGAACCCGGCCAGCTCGTCGGTGGTCTCGGTCCGGACCCGGATGGCCAGCAGGACGCCACCCAACTGTGCGGGAGTCACATCGCCATCGAGCACCGCGGCCATGAATGCCCGCGCCTGGTCCCGCCGCAGCGACTCGCCGCGGGCGACGATGGACAGGGTGTCATGGGCGATATCGGGGCTGGGCGGAACGACCTGATGCACGGGTCCTGTGGCTCCCTGCGATATCCGACCGTCCTGCCGGGACGAAAGGTCGGTCCTTCCGCGGTGCCACCCGTCTTCAGCGACGCACGCTCGCTGCCCTCGACCAGACCGTCGTGGCTCGCGGGTCCATTCGCCGCCGTCCTCGTGCCGGCTCGCAGCGCCGCCGGCTCTCTGTGACGAGGTGCCCACCCGGCCGTGTGGCCGCATGGCGTCGGATACTCCTCCCGGTCATCGCCCGTATCGGGTCCGGTGGTCGAGTCTAGGGGCGGTCGAAGCGGAGCGCAAGCACTGCTGCATTGCGCTACAGCGTGCTGTGCTTGGCGGGCCGCCTGCTATCGTCATCGGATGGCAAGCTCCCCAGCAGCGGAGTCGATCCTCGGGTCCGCTGGACGGGCGGGAACCCCCGCACTCGATGACGGGGCGGGGGATGCTGACCGGCCGCATCCCGACCGACCCGATCCGGAGGCTGTCCGGCTCGCGTTCGCGCGCGCCTGGGGTGACATGGGCAGCGCGTGGGGCGTGCAGCCCTCCGTGGCGCTCGTCCATGGCTACCTGCTGGCCCACGCGGACCTCCTGACCGAGCGCGAACTCCGTGAAGCACTCGACCTCAGCCATCGAGCCACGAGCCTGGCCCTCGCCGAGGTCGAGGGTTGGGGCCTCGTGGAACGCGTGCCCGACATGCGACCTGGCCGAAGACGGGGACCAACGGCCACCGCGTGGCGGGTCGTGGGCGATCGGTGGCTCTGGTTCCAGCGCGTGGCCGAGCAGCGCAAGGAGCGTGAAGCGGATCCGCTGGTGCCGCGCATCGAGACCTGCCTGACCCTGGCGCAGGAGGCGGTGCTGGCGTCGCCTGCCGATATCGAGGCGCTCCGGCTGCGCGACTGGATGACCGAGCTGCTGGGGTTCCTGCGGCTCTTCGAACGCGCAGTAGGCGTCCTTGCCCGGGCCGAATCGACCGAGATCGCGCGTGGCTTCTCCGTGCTCGCCCGGATCCCCGACGAATCCCTCGACCGGTTGCTCCGACTGCTTGGGTCATTGCCGGAGGACGACCTCGCGGCTACCATCGATGCCGTATCACGCGTGTCGCCGTCGGTGGCGCGTCGGGTGCTCGCAGCAGCAGAGAAGGTGGCGCGGTTCGCGCGCTGACCTCCACACGGTCCGGTACCGCCGCAGCCGGACGGTGCTGCACGAGGCGCTGATCGGGCCACACGACCGGAGGACACACATGCCATCGCCTCGACGTGCATCTGCCGTCGCGACCCTCGCCCTTGGTCTGACCCTGCTCGCAAGCGCATCGCCGATGGCGGCGGCGGATCCCGGGCCGGTCGTGTCGCCTTCCGGCGGACCGGCCGCTACGAGCGTACCGGCCCCTTCGACCATCGTGGATGTAGCGTCGGCCGTGCTCACGGGACTCCTCGATGGGCGCGTCGCGACCACCATCGACGCAGTGGTCTCCGATGCCACCTCGAATCCCTGCAGCGGCAGTGGATCGCTCCGGAAGTCCGCCAATGGCAGCCTGACCGTGCTCCTGCTCGGCTCCGACTATCGTCGGAAGCCGTACATCGGGGAGCGCACCGATACCGTCATCGCCATGAACATCGCCCGCACAGGTAGGGTGACCATGGCGGCGATCCCGCGTGACACCGTCCGGGTGCCACTCGCCAGCGGCGGCAGCAGCGGCCCACGACGCATCAACGCCCTGTACATCGGCTACAAGCGCAGGAGCGTTGGCGCTCACGCTGTCGACTGCGCGGCGCTCGACAAGGTCCGCAGGGACGTGGCCAGGGCCCTCGGGACCTCGATCCCCTACTACGCGATGGTCCGCATGGACGAATTCCAGTGGCTGCTGCAGCAGATCGGCGGCATCCGGATGGACATCCGGGGCACGCTCATCGACACCCACTATCGGCGCAACTCACGCAAGATCTACGTGCCCAAACGCGACGCTTACCAGATGAACGGCGTGGGCGACTGTGGTGCAAAGCCAAAGCTGTGCCGGAACGCCCTGAAGTACGCGCGCAGCCGCTATGGCACCGAAGGCGGCACCGCCAACTCCGACTTCCGGCGCGTGCGACGGCAGCAGGAGATCGTCTTCTTCGCCATCAAGCGCGTCCTGGCTCGCGGCAACGGTCCCAACCTCATGGCGTTGCTGGGCGCGGCCAAGGGCCGCATCTACACCAACCTGCCGAAGTCCACGAGCGGCGCCCTGGCCCTCTACTCGTTCGCCAAGGGTGCCAGGTTCCGGGAGCAGGACGGTAAGGTGTTCGGGCCCACACGCTGGGCGTCATACACGGGTACCTATACCTTCCAGCTGCGGCTGCACGACGTCCGACAGTGGGTCGACCACCACTTCAAGCCCTGACCGACCGCGGACGCGATCGCTGCGGAGTCGGTTCTGGATGGCCGTCCCGTGGGCGCTCAGCCGCCCTCGCGCTGGTCCGTGCGGGCCGTCCGGGGGTCCCACCGGCGACTGCCATCATCGGCCGCGTCGCCAGGTGGGTCGACGATCCCCTGGATCGTGCCTCGCACCGTGGCGGGCGGGTCACCGGGCTCGGGCTGCGGGTCCCGGGGCACATGAGGCAGTGAATCCGCGTAGGGCTCGAGCTCGGTCTCCATCTCCGCAGGCAGATCCGATGACCCCGCAGGCAGATCCGATGGCCCCGCTGTGTCCGCATCGTGCACGGTGATGTTCCTCCTGGCATCAGCCGACCCGCGGCTGCGTGATGTGTCGTCAAGAGCCGAGCGCCGCGGCTAGTGTGACCGGAGTGACGTCCGATCACAACGTCGACGCGCGCGAGCGACTCAGCCGGACCAACCGGTCACAGACGGCACGGCGCTCCGTCAGGCTCGCTGGTCCGGCGGGTGGCTGGCCCTCGATCTACGGCATCTGGAGTCGGATGCCGACCTCGTCGGCGTCCCGTGCCTCCAGGCGCGCGTTCGTGTGCCGGAGGTCGGCGTCCGCGGTCTGCCGGCTCGTGAAGTCGTCCCGGGCGGTCCAGCGACGGGCGAAGTCGAGCGTCGCAACAAGAGCCCCGAAGTTCGAGTTGATGGTCACGCCCCGCATGCCAGCCAGGTAGTTGTTGCGGTAGATGGTTGGGATGACGATCCGGACCTCGCCAGCTGTGACGAGCTCGCTGTTCCTCATCAACCGGGCAACCCGACCGTTGCCATCGGTGAA
>JBBSOS010000198.1:0-5717 GCA_038259505.1 Candidatus Limnocylindrales bacterium
CAACTCGCCGATCCGCAGGTAGTCAAGCGCGGTCAGGTCGTCCACCTTGAATGCGCCATCCGCGATATCGCCCATCAGGGCGACGAGTGCGCCCGGGTGCAGGTGACGGCTGATCAGGAAGTCGACCTCCACGAGGACTGGAGCTGGGATCGCCAACGACTCCTGCGCCCGTTCGATCAGGGCGCGGGACGCGGCGTGGTCAGCATCCGATCGATCCAGGGACGCATAGAGCGGACCCGTGTCCAGGATCAACGCCACGAACGGGGCTCCGGTGGCTCCTCAGCCGACCTGCGCGCCATGTCCATTCGCCCCGATGCCCCGATGCCGATGCTGCGGGGTCGCGGCCGACTCACACTGCGGCCGATGGTGTCCCGGTCGCAGCGTGACTCCGTACTGCAGGCGTCAGCCCGACTATTGCAGGGGTCGGCAACGCGCTGATGCGACGGCGGACTGGGCCGCTCGTCTGCCGACCCGTACACTTGCTACAGGTTCCAGCGCGCGCGCTGCGTGTCGATGCAGCCGGCAGCCGGGGTCCCATGAAGATCGCTGACTCGGTCCACCGGATCGGCACCCACAGCATGATCAACTCTTACCTCATCCAAGAGGGCGGCGACGTTACCGTCATCGACGCTGGCCTCCCCGGCTACTATGACGGGCTATCGGCCGAGCTGGCGGCGATGGGGCGGACGATCTCGGATGTGCGAGCCTTGGTCCTGACCCATGGGCACAGCGACCACATCGGTTTTGCGGAGCGCCTTCGACGAGAGCGCTCGGTGCCAATCTCGATCCTTGACCTCGACGCGGCACTGGCTCGAGGCGACGTGCCCAATCCGTCCAAGGGGATGGGGCCGGTCAAGCTCGGGCCACTGCTTGGCTTCCTGTGGTTCGGGTTGCTCCGGGGGGCGCTGCGCACGCCCAAGGTCCATGTGGTGTCGGCCTTTGGCGACGGCGCGACCCTCGACATCCCGGGCCACCCGAAGGTGATCGCGATGCCCGGACATACCCCGGGAAGTGCGGCCCTGCACGTCCCTGACCTGAACGCCCTCTTCGTGGGCGACGCCCTCGCCACGTATGCAGTGACCGACGGCCGCCGCGGTCCACAGATCGCCGCCTTCACGGCCGACCGCCAGACCGCGAGAGCGTCGCTCAGCAGGATCGAAGGGCTCGAGGCTGACCTCGTCCTCCCCGGCCACGGCGAGGCCTGGACCGGCGGCGCCGCGGAGGCCGTCCGCCTGATCCGCGGCATGAGGGACTGACCCACCGGTACCACGCCCGCCCGCCTCATGTCAGGCGGGCGTCAGGTGTACCAGGTGCCCGCCAAGCACGAACTCGGCGACGGTGATGGAGCCGTCGATGCCCACCGCGAGACCGTGCGGGGTGTGGAAGCGGCCCTGCTGGATATGCGGGCTGCACACCAGGAGCGCCTCCCCTTGATCCGGATCCCGACGACCCAGTCCAAGGAGCGAGGTCTCTCACCTGTCACACGGCTTCGTGGACTACAGCTGGTCAGGCGACCTTGGCGCGCTCGATCCTGATGGTCTGGATGGGATATGGGAACTCGATGTCTGCCTCGATCAGGGCGAGATAGAGGCGCTCCGTCACCGCGGACGCAGTCATCCGCTGATGCAGGCGAGTCGGCGGACGGGTCCAATAGAGCACGCTCAGGTGATTGCTGGAGTCACCGATCGCGGTGAAGAAGACCAGAGGCGCCGGGTGGCGGAGCACATCCTCGACCGATAGGAGTGCCTGCAGGATGGTCGCGCGTGCCTGCTCCACAGACGCGTCCTGGTGGATGGCCAACTCGATCTCGGATCGACGCTCGCCGTAGCTCGTCAGGTTCTCGACCGGCTGGGTCAGCAGTGAACCGTTGGGGATGAACACCTGAAGGCCGTCGTACGTGCGGAGCACCGTCGACCGGAAGTTGATCTCAACGACCTGACCTTCGTGGTCTCCCGAGCGAATCTGGGCGCCCACGCCGAACGGTCGGCGGGCGAGGATGATGATCCCCGCCACGAAGTTCTCCAGGATGTCACGCAGCGCCAGGCCAAGCACGATGCCGCCGACGCCGAGGCTGGTGATCAGGTCCGTGAAGCTCACGGCGGGCACGGCGATGATGACGGCAACGGAGATGCCAGCCACGATCATCGCGCCGGATGCGAGACCCGCCGCGAGAGCGCGTAGCGAGTCGTCGGCGATGAACCTGCGATGACTGACGGCGCTTCGCACGAGACGGGCACCGACCAGGAAGATGCCGAACACCACGACGGCGAGAGCGACGATGGGGAGCCGCACCATGATGCTTTGGATGGCGGCCTGCATCCCCTGGACAAACGAATCGATCACATCCACGCGAGCCCCCTCAGACGCCCCGCCATCCCTGACCCACACGCGCCCACCGGCCCCGGATCTGAACGTAGTGCGGCGCGAATGCCTGGGAACCGCGACTCGATCTGGGCATGGACCCAAGGATAGCCATCGCGCGCGGCCCGGCGATGCAACGGACGGGCGTCGGCCGAAGGGTCGTCAGGCACGTTCCAGGCCGTACTCCTCGACCCACGCGAATGGGTCGACACAGCCGGCCGTGGGCCGGTATTCCAGGCCGACGAGGTCGGTGTAGCCGGTCGCAGCGATGCCCGCCAGCACGTTGCGGAGATTGATCTCGCCCGTGCCCGGCTCGCTCCGATCCGGCGCGTCGGCGATCTGGATATGGCCGGTCAGCGGTGCGAGGTCGGCGATGGTCCGCAGCAGCTCACCATAGATCCGCTGCACGTGATAGATGTCCAGCTGCAGCCGGACACGACCGTCGAGACGCGCCAGGACACCCGGCACGACCGGGACGGATGACACCAGGAAACCAGGCACGTCCCGTGGATCAAGCATCTCGGTGACGACCCGGATACCCATCGGTACGAAGCGGTCCGCGGCGAGGGCCAGGTTGGCCGCCAGCCAGTCGAGCTGGGTCGTGTCGTCATATCCGGCCACGCTCCGTTCCGCCAGGACGTTGACCTTGCGGGCACCCACCAGGTCGATGACCCGGGCGGCCCTGTTGCGCTTCCAATTGGTCGTATTGACCCCGGGCTGATGAGAGGGCTCACCTGCTGAACACACCGGGCAACGATTCGATCACCGTCGGTGAGGTGCTCACGTGCACCCACCCGATTCACCCGACCAGGATCGCAGCAACACCCCAGGCGATCATGATGACGCCGCCAATCACGAAGATCGCCTCGCCCCGCTGAGATACCTTCTCGGCCAGGACGAAGGTGGCCAGGATCACGACTCAGGCCAGGTTCATGACCGCGAGCACGAACAACAGGATCATGAACGCCCAACAGCATCGGAAGCACAGCGTCCCCGGATCGCCGCCTGTGGTTCGGTGGCATTGGCCGTGCCCTGGGGCGAGTCGCTTCTCGTCGTGCCGATGGCGATGGTGGTCGCAGTCGATCCAATGGTCGCGTCGTCCCAGTGGAGCGTCAGCGGATGAATCGTGTACTCGGCCACCACCGCGTCGACGACAGCAGCAGTGCTCGATCCGGACAAGGTGTCAGTCGGAAAGGCGGCGACGGCGTCGAGGGCCTTCTGCTGCTGCATCATGAATGCATCCGCGGTCGAGGTGTCGTTGAACAGTCTGCGCCGAGGCATCTGACGCATCGGGGCGTCCAAGGGATCCATGCTGGGAGACTACGTCGTTCGGGCATCCCGGAGGGCTAGGCCTCCTGGGTCACGCTCTCGCTGGGAAGCAGACACTCTGCCAACTGAGTTACTCCCGCTCGCGCAGCCATGATACCGCGCGAGGATACCGCGCGAGATCTCGATGATCGACACGCTCAGTCGGGCAGCAGCTCGATGGACCCGTGGCGAGCGCGAGTCAGCGAGAAGTGCCGACGGTCCAGGGCGGCGAGCCTGGGCTCATCCAGCCGCTGCACCATGGCCATGTTCGTCGCGTCGACGAGGCCGCGGTTGAGGCCACTCGGGTCAGCCCGCGGGCGTGGTGGCCGCCGCGGTGCTCGCAACTGAGGGCTTCATCAGTGAGGAGTTCGGCTGCGCATGCCAGCCGGCGACTCCTAAGCGTCGGGCAGGTCGATGTCGAGCGTCAGGAGCTCGTGGGCCACCTGGCCACTGCCCCGGATACCGCTGAGGGCGCCGGTCCCGGAGCCCGGCACGATCATCGCCGCCATCTCGCTCGCAACGCCGTCCCCCCCGTCGCGCGGTGCTCCAGGACGAACGAACCAGACCGACCATCGATGGTGCCGACGATCCGTTCCTGAGCAACGTAGGACGCGCCCGCCGGGCCCTGGGTCGTCAGCGCATGGCCGCTGGCCGTGGCGACGAGCATCGGTCCGGGATACGTCTTGCCCAGGATGACCCGGGCGGTGGCCGGACCTTCGATGGCTGGCGGCTCGTCGGCGATGAGGTCCCACGTGTCAAGTGAGAACGTCGCTTCGAGATGGGTCGTCATGCCGCGAAATATATCATCGCCCGCTGTCTGCTCCGGGCCGTGCTGTCGGCAGGGCGCTCCCATGAGTCTGGCTCGCGGTTGCAGGCCGCGTCGTCGTGGTCTGGCCACGGAGCATGGGCCAGTCACCTTGGCGGGTAGCCAACGGGACGGTTGGCGGGGTTGCCGCCTTCGCCAAGCTGGCCTGCGCCCACGAGGGTGGCCTCGAGACGGTGGCAACGCGGGCCAACCGACCCGCAGCCACGCAGGTCGTCGGCGGCATCGTCGCAGCCGGCGTTGACTGCACCGCGATCGCAACAGGCATGAGGGCCTGGACTTCGACGCGCTTGCGTATTGGCACACGGACGGTGATCACGACGCCTCGCTTGACCCGGGGGTCCGAACAGGGGTCCCCTTCCGTCGTGACGACCGATACGGTGCGTCGCACAAGCCGCACCAGGGTACGGAGATCACAGTCGGTCCCGCTCCAGCGCACGAGGAGGTGTCGGCCATCGGGGAGCGCCATCGCTGATGCGGTGCCATTGACGTCGCTCCCTTCGAGTGGGCGTTGGAGATCGGTGGTCAGGGCGGTCACACCCCGCAGCACCGCCGACGGCGCGATGACCGTGACCGGCACCGGAAGAGGCCCGGAGACATCGACGCGCTCCGCCACTGTGGATGGCTGGGGCATCAGTTCCGTGCCGACCATCTCGCCATATCGCCCGCGGAGCGATGCGAGGTCATTCCCGCTCTGCCGGGCCAGTCCCACCATCACCGCATTGCCACGCTGGTCGATGCGGACCGCTGTGATGGGCATGCCCGAGACGAGCAGCGTGTGCAGGTCACGGGTGATCCGGTCCGAGGTCTCAAGGAGCTGCACCCAACGGTAGGTCGCGCTGCCGACCGTCACCATGGTCGCCGCTGACCCAAGCGCCGCGATGTCGGCCTTGTGTCGTGCTATCTCCCCGGTGAACCAGACGGAACCTGTTGGGTGCTCACCGTGGATGAACACCGAGCCCGCGTAGTCCGGCTGTGACTGCGCGTATGCCAGCACCTGCTGCAAGGGCTGCGGAGCACGCGCCTGGTCGCACAGGCGGGCGAAGGCGGCCGGGCTGAGCGTGCGACCGTCGATGGCCGGATACAGCTCGCGGCAGTCGATGCCCACCGGGTAGGACGGCGAGTACAGGTGCGACGAAGCCAGCGGAGCGACGGACGGGAAGCTCGCCGGGGACGGCTCGGGGCTCGATGCATGATCTGGCGCGGCCTCGACGGCCCGCCGCAC
>JBBSOS010000199.1:0-5656 GCA_038259505.1 Candidatus Limnocylindrales bacterium
CGGCCAGACACGCGATGATGGCGGCTACATCGGTCTCCGCCACCGGCCCGCTCGCGACCCGGCGACCGTTGCGCAGCACGGTGTAGCGATCGGCGATCCGAACCACCTCGTCCAGCCGATGTGAGACGTACAGGATCGCGACGCCATGCGCCTGCAATCTGTGGATGGCCGCGAACAGCTCCAGGGTCTCGGCGTCGGTGAGGGCGGCCGTGGGCTCGTCCATGATCAGCAGGGGCGCCCGCTGTGAGAGTGATCGGGCGAGCGCGGTCATCGTCTTCTGGACCGGCGACAGACGGTCGACATCGAGCGTCACGTCGATCGACTGACCCAGACTGGCGAACAGTTCCCGGGCCTGTCGGTTGAGCGCCCCGCGGCGCACGATCCCGAATCGGGAGGGCGTGGGCCGACCCAGGAATACGTTCTCCGCGACCGAGAGGCCACCGACCGTGGCCAACTCCTGGAACATGGTCGAGACGCCGGTTGCCATCGCCGCGTGCGGCGACCCGAACTGCAGCTCGACACCTGCGACTGCCACCCGTCCCCGGTCGGGCGTGACCACGCCTGACACGACCTTGATGAGCGTGGACTTGCCAGCGCCGTTCTCGCCCAGGAGCGCATGCACCTCACCGGCTTTGACGTCCAGGTCGACGTCGTCCAGCACGAGGGCATCGCCGTACGACTTGCTGAGGCCATCGATGGCGAGCACACGCCCGTCGTCCACGCCATCTGGCGGGGCGCCGGACGCCGGCCACCGTGAGGCGGCGAATGGCTGGCGTCCGTCATCTGGTCTCCTGGCCCGGCGGAGTATTCGCATCCCGGCAGAGTCTGCCGCATGCACCCCGGTCCGTGCGCCATCTCGCGACGGGATGAGGCGGGTCATCCCTGCAGCCTTCGGGTCCTGCACGGCAGCGACTCGCGGCACCCAGGTCACGCAGCAGGAGCGTGCGCCGGACACGCGAACAGGCAGGTGTCACCGGGGGTCGCGGCCAGCCCGGGTAGACTGGACGTGACGCTGACGCCGACCGCCAAGGAGCCCGACCATGAAGCTATTCCTGGATACCGCCGACATCGAGGAGATCCGGATCGCCGAGCGCTGGGGTGTGCTCGATGGCGTGACCACCAACCCGTCCCTGTACGCCAAGGTCGGTGGCTCCTATGAGGACGTGCTGACCCAGATCTGTGGCATCACGTCCGGTCCGGTGAGCGCCGAGGTCGTCGCCGAGGACGTCGAGGGCATGCTCCGGGAGGGCCGCGCATTCGCACAACTGGCACCCAACATCGTGGTCAAGGTGCCCATGAGCGAAGTCGGCCTCGAGGCGATCTCGCGCTTCGCGGATGAGGGCATCAAGACCAACTGCACGCTCATCTTCTCGGCCAACCAGGGCCTGCTCGCAGCCAAGGCCGGAGCATCCCTGCTGTCGCCCTTCGTCGGCCGCCTTGACGACATCAACCAGGAGGGCATGGATGTCATCCGGGAACTGGTCTCCATCGTCGAGATCCATGAGCTCGAGACGGAAGTGCTGACCGCGTCGATCCGTGGTCCACGCCACGTCACCGACGCCGCGCTGGCAGGCTCGCATGTTGCCACGGTGCCGTTCAAGGTGCTCAAGCAGATGGTCCACCACCCGCTCACCGACTCGGGCATCGTCCAGTTCCAGAAGGACTGGGCATCCGCCCGCGCGGCCGCGGCCGGCAGGTCCTGACCAGTACGGCGACGGTTCCGACGCCACATTCGACATCCCTCGACCCGTGTCTGCCTGACCGCCAGTGGCTGCTGATAGGCTCGCCTCGTGTCAGTAGCCACCCCGGGCACGCTGCCCATCCAGCGACTCCTTGGGTCCCTTGCAGCGTGGCGTGCCGGACCCACGGACGATGGGTTGGCGCAGATCGGCGCGGGCATCGAAGCCGTATGCGTTGCCCTCGGCGCTGATGGCGCCTGGCTCGAGCTTCGGGCGCCGTCCTTCGAGCAGGTCGAGACCGGCTGGGGCACCCTGATGGACGGACCCACGGCGGCCTCCGACCTGCCGGGTCTCGACACGACGACCACCCCGCTCCGGCTCGGCAGCACGGCATTCGCCATCGGCCGCATCGTCGTTTCCGGTGACGCCGAGGCACGCGACGCGACGGGCAGGGCGCTGGCACTGGCGGCCGAGCTGGACTGGGCTCGCGCAGAAGTTGGCATCGGTGCGCAGCGGCTGGTCGCCTTCGATGCCGCGACCCGCGCCATCGCAGGGGAGCTGGACCTCGACCGCGTGCTGCAGGTGATCGTGGATCATGTCCGGCCGCTCGTGGGGGCCCGCTATGCGGCGCTCGGCACCGTCGGTCCGGACGGTACCTTCGACCGCTTCATTTCCAGCGGCGTCAGTTCCTCCGAACGAACGTACATCGGTCATATGCCCATCGGGCTCGGCCTGCTCGGGCACGTGATCCACGAGCGCGCCTCCACTCGTGTGACCGACCTTGCGGCGGATCCCCGCCGTCACGGGTTCCCGCCGCACCACCCCGAGATGCGGACCTTCCTCGGTGTGCCCGTCACGGTCAACGGGGAAGCGGTCGGGCACCTCTACCTGACCGACAAGACCGGCGGGGATGATGGATTCGACGCTGCCGACCAGCAGGTGGTCGAGACGTTCGCGCGACACGCGGCCATCTCCCTCGAACGGGCACGACTGCACCAGCAGGTGCAGCACCTGGCCGTGGCCGATGAGCGCGATCGCATCGGCAGGGACCTGCACGACGGCATCATCCAGTCCCTGTACGCCGTGGGCCTGTCGCTCGAGGACGTGCCCGAGATCCTTGACGTCGACCGGGACGCGGGACTCGCCCGGGTCGATTCGGCCATCGACGCGCTGCACGCCGCCATCAGGGATATCCGCAACTTCATCACCGGCCTGCAACCCGAGCTGCTCGCCGGTGGCGCCCTGGAACGGGCGCTGGGTACCCTGGCGGACGAGGTGCGTGATCGGGGGATCACGGTCCGGACAGAACTCGCCGCCGTCGCCGCGACGACGCCCGACCAGGCCGCCGACATCACTCACTTCGTCCGTGAGGCTTTGTCGAACATCGTCCGGCACGCGGCCGCGACCGAGGTGCAGGTCCTGGCGCGACGGGATGGGCGCTCGCTCGTGCTGACCGTCCGCGATGATGGTCGTGGTTACGACGCTGGCAAGGACGTCGGCAGCGAGCATCACGGTCTCGGCAACCTCCGGACCCGCGCCACCAATGTCGGCGGCAACGTCATGGTGGCAACATCGCCGGGATCGGGCACGACGGTCAGGTTGACGCTGCCTGTCCAGGATCTGTAGGAGGGCGTGGGGATGGACGTACAGCCAGGGCCGCCAGCTGTGCTTCGCCTGCTGATCGTGGACGATCACGAGGTCGTCCGGCAGGGGCTGGTCGCGATGGTGGACCGGCGTCCGGGCTTCCAGGTGGTCGCGGAGGCAGGCACCGTGGCGGACGCGATCGCGATGGCGGAGCGCTTCCGGCCCGACCTGGTGATCATGGACGTCCGATTGCCCGACGGGAGTGGCATCGAGGCCTGCCGCGAGATCCGGGCCGAGCATCCGGAGATCCGGGTGGTCATGCTCACCAGCTTCCCGGACGAGGAGGCGGTCCTGTCGGCGATCATCGCGGGCGCGAGTGGCTACCTGCTCAAGCAGCTTCGGGCGCGGGACCTGATCGCGGGTCTGGAGGCCGTCGGTCGGGGCGACTCCCTGCTGGATCCGGCCGTCACGGACAAGGTGCTGGAGCGGGTCCGCCGGATGGGCTCCACGCCCCAGGACGACGAGTTGGCCCGACTCACGCCCCAGGAGCAGCGGATCCTCAAGCTCGTGGCCCAGGGCAAGACCAACAAGGAGATCGGTGCCGAGGTCTTCCTGTCCGACAAGACGGTCAAGAACTACGTGAGCTCCATCCTCGGCAAGCTCAATCTCCAGCGTCGCGCCCAGGCCGCCGCATTCATGGCAAACCGGGGTACCTGAGGCCGTCCCCTAGAGCACCCCCACGCTGCGTGCCGCGCTCCGCAGCCCCTCCCGGAAGTCGGGATGGGCGATGCCGATGAGCGCCTCGGCCCGGTCCCGGATGCTCCGTCCGTGCAACTCGGCGCAGCCGAACTCGGTCACGACCGTATGGACGTGCCCGCGGGTGGTGACCACACCGGCCCCGGGCGCGATCTCGGACACGATCCGGGAGACCGTGCCGCCGAGCGCGGTCGCGGGAAGGCAGATGATGGCGCGACCCTCCGGGGCGAGCGAAGCGCCGCGCACGAAGTCCATCTGGCCACCGATGCCGCTGTAGAAACGGCGTCCGATGGAGTCGGCGACCACCTGACCGGTCAGGTCGATCTCGATGGCGGAGTTGATGGATGTCATGCGCCGGAACCGGCGGATGATGGCCGTGTCGTTCGTGTAGTCCACGGGCCGCATCTCGACCCGTGGGTTGTCGTCCACGAACCGCCACAGCCGATCGGAACCCATCAGGAATGCGGTCACGATCTTGCCCCGGTCAAGTTCCTTGCTGGCTCCGGTCACCGCACCCGCCTCGACGAGGTCGACCACGGCGTCGGTGAAGACCTCGGTGTGGATGCCCAGGTCGCGCTTGCCGTGCAGTTCCTGGCACACGGCACTGGGGATGGCACCGATGCCCATCTGGAGCACCGAACCATCCGACACCAGCCCGGCCACGTGGCGACCGATCCGCCGCTCCACTTCGCCCATGGGGGCGGGCTGCACGGACTGGGGCGGCACGTCGACCTCGACGCCCATCTCGATCTCGTCGACGTGCAGGAAGCTCGACCCGAGGGTCCGGGGCATCGCCCGGTTCAGCTGGGCGACGACGTGCGTCGCGGCGCGGATGGCGGCGGGCATGATGTCGACCGACGTGCCCAGGGACACGAACCCATGCGCATCGGGCAGCGTGGTATTCAGGAAGACGGTGTCCACGGGCAGCGTGCCGGTCTCGAACAGCTCCGGTACATCCGACAGGAAGGTGGGGATGTAGTCCGCGCGACCCTCGTTGATGGCGGCGCGGGCGTTGGCGCCGATGAACAGCGCGAGGTGGCGGAAGTGACCAGCCATGTCGGGTGCCAGGTGGGGCGCCGGACCCTCGGTGTGCAGGTGGGTGACGCGGACATCGCGCAACTCGGACGCCCGGGCGACCATCGCGTCGAGGAGCACGGTCGGTGTCGCACAGGCGCCATGGACATGGACGGACTGGCCGGACCTGATGTGGGCGACCGCTGCCGCAGCTTCGACGATACGCATCAGGTCAGTATCTGTGCTCGTCCGTCGGACAGGGCCCTCGCTCGGCGCGCGGTGACTCAGGCGTCGGCGGTCCGTCGATCCCAGGGGACGACCAGCACGGGCACGCCGGAGGTCCGCACGAGCGCATCCGAGACCGAACCGAGGATGGCGCGACCAGCACCCCGTCTGCCGCGCGTGCCGACGACGATCATCTCCGCGTCCTCCGATGTGGCCGCGTCGGTCACGACCTCCGCCGGTGACCCCTCCCACAGCAGGAACTCTGCCGATACCCCCCTGCTCCTGGCTTCCCGGACCAGGTCCACGAGCCGCGCTTCGCGTTCGGCGCGCGCCTGGTCGACCCGATCGTGCCTGCCCCGACCGGACAGACGACCGAGGTCGAGGGCATTCACGATGAG
>JBBSOS010000200.1:0-5653 GCA_038259505.1 Candidatus Limnocylindrales bacterium
CGCCCCGTAGGTCAACTGCCCTGGGGCGTCAGACCCCTCGACGGCACGGCCCGGCGGGCGGCGCACCCCCCCCGCCCGGCCCTATCCCTGCGGCACGGCAGGAGCTGCCCGTGACATCAAGTGACGCCGGTGCGGCGGTGACCACGATATCGACTGACGACGCGCCATCCCTGCGCATCGGGTCACGCGCGCCCGGTGAGGCGTCTGGCCGGCTTGGCCTGGCGGTCATCGCCGTCGCGCTCATCGTCCTGTTTTCGCTCCTGAATCAGTCATTCTTCCGGCTCGAGAACTTCATCACCATCGGCGTCAATTCGACATCGACCCTGATCGCTGTGCTGGGCACCTCGGCGCTGCTCATCGCCGGCTATGTCGACCTCAGCATCGGCAGCATGGTCGCCTTGATCGGCATCATCGTCGCCCAGGTCGCGGTCTCGACCCAGGAGCCACTGCTCGCCATCGGCACTGGCCTCGGGCTCGGCTTCTGCCTCGGCCTTGTCAACGGCATCCTGGTCCGGAAGCTCAGCATCTCGCCCCTCATCGTCACGCTCGCGATGCTCGCAATCTATGCCGGTTTCGCGTACGTCGTCAGCAGCGTGGCCGTCTACGGATTCCCCGAGGCGCTGCTCGAGCTCGGCCGCGGCAAGGCCTTCGGGGTCCAGTACAGCGTGCTGGTAGGCATCGGTATCTTCGTCATCGGGGCCTTCATCCTGACGCGGACGGTCATTGGTCTCCGGACCTATGCCATCGGCGGCGATCGGCGCGCGGCGGAACTGTGCGGCGTGCCGGTGGGGCGCATCGTCGTCGGACTCTACGCCGTCAACGGACTGCTCATCGGGCTGGTCGCCGTGCTGGTCGCCGGACGACTTGGCAGCATCACGCCGACCATCGGCGTCGGGTTCGAGCTCGACGTGCTCACCGCAGCCATCCTCGGCGGAGTCGCTTTCACAGGCGGTGCCGGAAGACCGCTCGGCATCGCCATCGGTGTCGCCACCATCGGCATCCTGAACGCAGGCCTCATCTTCGTGGGCCTGCAATCCTGGTGGCAGCAGATCTCGATCGGCGCGATGCTGCTGCTCGCGCTCATCGCCGACCAGGTGATGATCGGCGTGCGCGCGCGCCGCGCGAGCCCAGTCGCAGTGGTCAAGACCGCCGACACCGATACGGCTGTATCCACAGCATATGCAGCCGCCGCCGGCGATGAAGCCGTTGCGGAGCAACGTACCGCCGATAGCACACCGCGCTTCGCCATCGCCGATGCCAAGAAGAGCTACGGCGCGCTCACGGCTCTCGAGAGCGGCACGTTCAGCGTCCAGCCTGGTGAGGTCGTGTGTCTCCTCGGCGATAATGGGGCCGGCAAGTCGACGCTGGTCCAGATCATCGCCGGCGCCATCGCACCCGACACGGGCACGATGAAGCTGGACGGAGAGATCGTCCACTTCCGCGGGCCGCAGGACGCTCGCGCCCATGGCGTCGAGACCGTCTATCAGGACCTCGCGCTGTGCCCGAACCTGAGCGTCGTGCACAACATGATGCTTGGACGCGAGCAGACCCGACGCTGGCTCGGCCTCTTCCCCGTGCGGGATGACCGACGCGCGGCGGAAGCCTGCCGAACGCGGCTCGCCGCACTCGGCGTCACGCTCCGCGACAACAACGTGCTGATCCGTTCACTGTCCGGCGGCCAGCGCCAGTCAGTCGCCATCGCCCGCGCCCTGGGCGAGCACGTCAAGCTGATCTGCCTCGACGAGCCGACAGCCGCCCTCGGCGTCAAGCAGAAGGCGCAGGTCACCCGCCTCATCCGCTCGATCGCCAGGTCTGGCACCGGCGTGATCCTCGTCACCCATGACCTCGCGACCGTCCGGGGGATCGCCGACAGGATCGTCGTCCTCAACCTCGGCCGTGTCGCCTACGACGGTCCGGTGCGGCACATGGACGCCGAGGAGCTCTGGGCGCTGATGGCGGGTGGCGCGGTCCTCGAGTCATGATCGACGGTCGTAGGCCCGTGAAAGGGATGACCAGGTATGTCAGGTACATGACCGGTCCCAGAGAGATGCGGCCGAAAGGCTGGTCCGTCTCCTCAGCCCGCGGGCGGTCGCCAGCCTGCGAGCTCGCACTCACCCATGGCGCGGATGGATCTGTGCTCCGGGGACCATGCCTGCCAGGTGGTCGTGCCCCAGCGTCGCATCGCGGCCACATGGTCGGCTGACGAGCCGGCCACCGCGACATCGAAGACCGTGACGGCAAACGATCTCTTGGGGGCCGCGAAGGTGGGCCAGTCGCGCCTCGGATGGGCCAGAGACTGGTGTGCGGCGCGAACCTGCGGGCCACTCATCGCCCGTTCGACAGCACGGCTCGGTCCGCGACGTGCCTGGCTCGTCGAGCGGCGCGTACGCCCTGGCGTCACACCCCCACAGTGCGGCCGACCTATCGAGCGATCGCTCGTGGTCAACGCTGCGCCAGGACCCGCGGGGCCAGAGCCCCATCGGGGCGAGGTCGCACACCCACGGGCCGTGCTCGACTGCGGAATCGCAAGGTCTACCTCCGCCGATCGCTGCTTGCCGTCACCCAGACGCGCGGAGTCGGCATCGCATCGCCAGCTGCTCGAAATGTCGAGGTATCAGGCCCCGGCTTGTGCCAGCGGATCTTCCAGGCGCAGGCCAGGAAACCGGCGGAAGTCCCGGTCCGTCGTCACGAGCGTGGCCCCCAGCTCGAGGGCCATCGCCGCGATCCACGCGTCACTGATGAGGTTGCCCTTGGCGTCGCCGCGCCGGCACAGATCGAGGAACAGCGACCAATGACGATCGCCGGGTGCGACCCGTCGGACGGCCGGACCTGCGAGGAGGGCTTCGATGAACCGGATGGCCTTGTCGAAGGGTGTGGGATCGCGGAAGACCCGCCCGTTGGTAACGACCCTCAGGAATCCGGACAGGACCACATCCGCGAGGCCCAGTTGCTGGTCGCCCTGTCGGGCATCCAGGAGCCAGCGGCGACTGGGCGCGTGTTCGGCCACCTCGCGCCGGTGGGCGTACACGAGAAGGTTGACATCAACGACGCGCATCGACCGGTACGTCCTCGTCCATCACGTCGAGCAGTGCAGCATGGCTCGACAGGTCCACTCCGGGCATCAGGCCCGCGCCGCCATGGACCGGCAGGTCTGGTAGCCGGCTCGGGCGTGAGGGCTGCGGGTCGAGCGCATCACGAACGGCGTCCTCGATGAAATCGCCGACGCTCCGGCCGCCCGCCGCTGCGCGCGACTTTGCCTGCCTGTACAGCTCGTCCTGGATGCGGATAGTCGTCCTCATCAGAGCATCTTAGCACCAGGTGATGCGCATCAAGGTGACAGTGGCATGGAAGACCAGGTTGACCCAGACCGTTGGCGGCGGCTGGACGAGCCTGGCCGCCTGACGGTTCGTCGTCGGACCGCTACCGGGTGATGTCGCGTGTATCGCCAACCAGAGATGGACGATGATGGCCCGGATCACCGGATGCACGAACTGCTCGTCTGAAACCCCGTTAGCGAGATCGCAGAGTCTCGCGAGACGATCAGGAAGTTGGTCGGCGGGTGGGGGAACATGGAGGACCGTGTCGTCGGCTGCGGATTCCACGCTGACGCGCTCTTCGTCGAGGCGCTGGAGCCTGCCCGCAGCCGATGGGTCGGCAAGGGTCCCAGATGCGTGCGCTGGCACGGTGCGCGCATCCTCTCTCGAGACCAAGTTGGGGCTTCCTCGGTGTCCCTGCCTGCATCGCCACCTGGCACATGCGGGCCCTCCTCGGGCTGGCATATGGAAGGCGGCGCGAGCGGATGCCATACGTGCTCGCCCGCGTGCCACCGCACTCGTCGGTCATGGCGCGACTCGACGCGCGGGTTCATGGCGATCGGTCCGACTTCCACGCCTCGCCTGCCAGCGCCGCCGCCCGGGTCGCGAGGAGTCGCCGGACCATGCGTCGCACGATGAGGGCGTCCATCAGGCGACCGATGAGGCCGAACCGGAGGACGTGCTCCCAGTCGTCGGTCATGCGCGTGCCGCCCGGGATGGACTCGAACCGGTGTTCGTGACGGAACCGTGCGAACGGACCGCGGACCTGCTCGTCGACGAACGAGGTGGGCGCGTCCATGGCCGTGACGCGGCTCTCCAAGGTCCACCAGATGCCGAGGTAGCGGGCACCGAACATGACCGTCTCGCCGACCTCGATGCGGCCACCCGTCCGGCCGCCGATCGCCCGCTCACCGCTTTGGGCGAGCGACCGTTCGTGGACGCTGATGTCCCGCGCGAGGTCGAACGCTTGGTCGATGGGGGCGGGGATGTCGGTGCTGAGTTCGACGCGGGTGGTCACGGCTCAGAGAGGTCCTGCCGGACCTCGAAGCTGACCACCAAGCGGTGCACGGCATCACCGGCAGCGGGAAAGACATCGCCGAGGGCGATCGAGCCCAAGAAGCGCACTGTATTGAGCTCCGTCATCAGGATGACGACCATGCGTACCCTAGGCGCTCCGCTACGGTGCGGGTGTCATCGTCTCTCCACGCGCGACGTCAGTTCAGCGGTGGCAATGATGGGGCCAGCCAGGCGGTGTCGCGGGACTGGATCATCTGGACGAACAGGCGGTAGAGCATGCTCGACGCCGTGACATCGCCCGTATCGGGGTCACCGTCCGGCCCCGCGATGGGGGCTCGGAAGATCAGCAGCGCGAGTGCGCCCTCGCCATCGTCGCGCTCGACGGCACGGGCGTCGATCGCGGCGACACCACGCTCGTCCAGGAGGTCCTTCCAGGGCTGGGCCGTGCGCAGCGATGTCATCGTGTCGAGGCGTCGGGGCAGGACGTCCACCGCGGTCTGCGCCTCGGCGAGGGTCGGATAGGCGAGCGCGACCGTGACCACCTGCTCCGAGTCGGTCGCCGCATCGCCAATGCCCAGGAGCGTAGCTGGCGGGATCGGCTCGAAGTCGGCGGCGAGCTCGGCCAGTCGCGCCCTGATCTTGTCGAGGGAGGCGTCCCGGCCGAAGACCAGTTGCGGGTCGAGCAACAGCGCCGTGCCCGGGACCAGCGTCGCCTGGATGAACGTCCCGTCCCCAGCGAGCGCCCCCGCGACCGCGGCGTAGCTGCCGTCGTCCGCGAGCGACGGTCCGAGGTCGAGGGTCGTGGCGAGCATGGCATCGACGGTCCCGATGGCCGCCGACGACAGGAGCGTGCCCTCGGACACCGCGAGGGGTTGACGCCGGCCCAGCTCACCGCCGAAGGGGTCGGCTGGGTCGCGGCCGGCGAGGTCCTGCTCCAGGCCCTTGCCACAGCCATCCGAACGGCACCAGAGGGTGAACGGGGCGGCAGCCGTGCTCGTGAAATCGCGCGCCGCGAGCGCGGCGCCGATCCGGTCGGGGTCGAAATCCCCCTGCAACACGATGCCGTCGCCGGGCGGCTGGCCGAAAGCGAGCTCGGAACGGACGTCCGTGAAGTCGAAGCCGACGATCCGCGGCCAATCCGCGCCTCCGTTGAGGAGATAGCGCAGCAGTCGTCCGGACCCGCTTGCGGCTCCGTTGAGCGCTGCCATCCAGAGCCGTGCCGCCGGGTCCTTCGCCTCCAGCTGCGTCAGCAGCGCCTCGATCGACGCCGGATGGGCCGCACCCTCCCGGGCGTCCAGCAGGGCGCGGTAGTCGATCCAGGA
>JBBSOS010000201.1:0-5651 GCA_038259505.1 Candidatus Limnocylindrales bacterium
CGAATACAGCGCCCGGCTACCGGCATCGAAGCGCACCTCGCCCCGGACATGGTTGAGCAGGTCGACCACGAGGCCGCGGGTGTCGACATCGGGGACTGGCGGTGGGCTCTGGGTGGGCGGCAACGGATCAGGCGCGGTCGCCCGTGCGATATCGGGCGGGGTCCGGCCCACGACTGACCGATCGCCCGTTTCCATGGCGCTCATGGGTGCGGCAGGATCTTGTCGAGCTTGCCCTTGAGCGACTCCAAGCGGGCACTCTGGCCGACGATGCCGACGACCGGCTGGTGGTCGGAGCGCCGGTTGCGAGCGCCCATGATGCCGTTGATGCCATCGCCCGGATAGCCGTAGATTTGGTCGACGCCCCACGCCGCGAGGCGCTGGAGCATGAAGTCGCTGACGTTCATCGCTGTCGACCCTCCTTGTCCAGGCTGCGCGCGATCATCGCGCCGACTCCCGCTGATGCGATGACGACGACCCAGGCGATGGCCGCACCCACCAGGTGCAGGTGCTCCACGACCCACAGTCCCGGACTCCAGTCGTGTGCTCGGTCGTCGAATGCCCCGTGCGTGCCGTGGTCACCGGGCACAGGCTCGAACAGGTTGTCGGGCCGCTCCCGGGCGGGTTCGCTGGTCATCTGTCCGTCCCACGCGTTGTGCGCCATGTACCGGTCCATGAAACCCGGCACCAGCTTCTGGCCCAGCAGCGCGAGCATCGTCGGCGCCCCGACCTGGACCTCGCGGTGGCGACGATGAGCCGCCCAGTAGACCGCCTGGGCGCCGACCTCGGGATCGAAGATCGGCGGCACTGGCTGCGCCTGCCTGGGCAGCCGGCTGCGGACCAGACCGAACTGGGGGGTGTTGAGCGCGGGCATGTTCACCACGGTCACATGGACCCGGCTGCCGTCGTGGATGAGCTCGGTGCGGAGCGAGTCGGTGAATCCGATGATCGCGTGCTTCGCCGCGCAGTAGGCCGACTGGAGCGGGATGCTCCGGTAGGCGAGCGCGGATCCGACCTGCACGATGCTCCCCCGGTCACGGGGCAGCATCCGCTTGAGTGCGGCCAGCGTGCCGTGCACGTAACCCAGGTAGGTCACGTCGGTCACCCGGCGATACTCGTCGGCCGCCATCTCCCGGACCGGCGAGAAGACCGAGACCATGGCGTCGTTGACCCAGATGTCGATGGGCCCCCATGCCTCCTCGACCTGGCTCGCTGCATCGTCGATCGCCCCAGCATCGGCGACGTCGGCCACGATGACCATCGCTTCCCCGCCGCGCTGCCGGACCTCGTCGGCGGCCTTCTGGAGCGCCGCCTCGTTGCGCGCGATGAGCGCGACGCGGGCGCCATGATCCGCGAACGCGTGCGCGATGGCTCTGCCGAGCCCCGCCGATGCGCCCGTGACGACCACGACCTCCGTGCCGTTGCTGTCATTCGTCCTGGCCATGCTGGGTACCTCCTGGTCTGGGATAGGGTGCTGTGGTGATGCCGAGATAGGGTGCTGTGGTGATGCCGACTCGCCGGTCGGGTCATCAGTCGTCGTGGGTGTCGATCGGAGCAGGGTGGTCCAGCCGCCGCCGAACGAGGTGTGGACGTCCATCGGCGCCACGAGCGCCACGAGCGCGACCGCGATGCCGCCCGCCACACCGATGGCGAGTGCCACGGGTGGTCCGTCCGCGAATGCGGAGGTCACCACGAGCATCACGCCGACGGCCGCCGCGGCCCATCGCACCCGGGCCGTGACTGCCCAGGACCCGACGATGCCGGTGGCGGCGACGAGCGGGCCGGCAACCAGTTGCAGTGAGCGCGACTTGCCCGCGTAGCCGAATGCATCCGGAGCGAAGAGGAGCAAGCCGCCCAACACCGCGACCACTAGGGCGCCGAGTCGGGTGCCGAGCGTCATGCCTCGACCGCATGCAGCCGGTGGGCGGCGCCGGCTCCCTCACCATGCCACAAGGTCTGCCACACTGAGTCACCTCTGGTAGCCGCCCGGCGGAGGAGTTGCAGGCTCGCGAGCACCTCGTCCATGGCAGGTCCGATGAGTAGCACCGAGATGAGCGCCGAAGCGAGGCACAACGTGCAGAAGGCGTGGAACAGGAGGGGCTGGGCGACGACCAGCAGGATGCTGACCGCGCCGAGGGGCGCGACCGCGAACCCGAACGCCAGCACGATCCAGGGGTGACGTCGCCAGCGCCCGCGCCCCCCGACCAGGCCTCCGGACGCATCAGCGGCATAGGCGAGGGCGCCCAGCAGCGCATCGGGGACGGGCAGCGCCCGCGACAACGGCGAATCCAGCACGCGCTGGCTGCCATCACCAAAGAACGGCTCAAAGACCCCCTTGATGATGCCCAGTTGATAGGACGCCAGATAGCCAGCGATGCACATCCCCAGGATGGCCAGCATGGCCAGCGGGATGCGCTCGGACCAGGAGGAGGGGTCATAGCTCCACCCGGGCGGCACCCGGGCAGCATCGGCAGCGGCGTCGTCCTCGGCGCTTCGCCCGGTCAGCCAGCGGCTGATCGCGCCGGCATTCATGTGGTCGCGCCGTGCACATCTCGCACGCGCTCCGGGGAGCGGGGCTGGACGCGCATCGCCGGTGCCATCACTCGACGATGGACCCGTCCTCGTTCCGTTCGCGCGGGCGATCAAGCACCCGTCATTGCAGTCCCCTGTCAGCGCGCGGTCGCGACTCCGTCAGTCCTGCGGCGCGACTCAGTCAGCCGTCCGGTGTGCGACTCCGTCAGTCCTGCGGCACCTCGCCGCCGTCCGCCTCGACCGCCCGATACTCGGCCATCGCGGAGCGGAGCCAGCTCCAGCCTCCGAAGGCCAGGAACGGGATCGCGATGACGATCGGTGGCGGCCCATAGACGGCGCCCAGTACCGCGAGCGCGAGACCCGCGCCGCAGGCGAGGGGAGCGCATCCGGGAGCTGGATAGCGTGTCGGCTCGTCGCCGATGGGCGTCCGCGGGCCACCACTCAGGCCCAGCCACGACAGGGGACGCCCGCTCGGTCGCCAGCCATGCGCCAGGAGGCCATGGACGAACGCCGCGGCTACGAACGTCGCGGCGACCCCGAATCCGCCCAGCAGGATCGTCCCCAGCAGTTCATACGAGTGGAACCAGTACACGACCGCGATGAGCAGCGCGAACGTTGCGGTCCGGATGAAGAAGCGGATCTCCTCAGCCATGGTCGGCCTCGGTCCCGGCAGCGTCCATGCGCTCCGTGCCCGACGTCCCTCCGTAGTGGAGGTCCCAGGCCGGGCGCTCGGAGCGGATCCGGGGGATCGTCACGAAATCGTGCTCCGGAGGCGGGGAGCTGGTCGCCCATTCCAGGGAGTTGCCACCCTCCCACGGGTCGTCCGGCTGATCCTTCGGACGTCGCAACGCCGCGACCACCGCCACCAGGAATGGCAGCACGCCGATGGCGAGGATCAGGGCACCGATGGTCGAGACCATGTTGAGCATGTCGCGCTCGGACGTGCTCACATAGTCCGCATAGCGTCGGGGCATCCCGGAGACGCCCAACTGGTACATGGGCAGGAACGTCAGGCTGAAGCCCACCATCCAGCTCCAGAAGTGGAGCTTGCCCAGCCGCTCGTCCAGCTTCCTGCCGAGTGCCTTGGGTGCCCAGAAATAGAACCCGCCGAACATCGCGGTCACCGTCCCGGTGACCATCACATTGTGCATGTGGGCAACGACGTAGTACGTGTCCTGGAACCCGAAGTCCAGGGGCGCGGACGCGACGAGCACCCCGGTGATGCCGCCCACCACGAACAGGTAGATGGTGCCGACGGCGAACAGCATGGGCGTCGGGAACCGGAGATGCCCTCGCCACATCGTGGCGGTCCAGTTGAACACCTTGATACCGGTCGGGATCGCGATGATGAACGACGCGGCGCTGAAGAACAGGATGTCGACCGCGCCTGTCGTGAACATGTGGTGCGCCCAGACGGACATCGAGAACCCGGCGATGGCCAGGAACGCGATGATCATCGACTTGTAGCCGAAGATGGGCTTGCCGCTGAACACTGGGATGATCTCCGACAACACCCCGAAGAACGGCAGGATGATGATGTACACCTCGGGGTGTCCGAAGAACCAGAACACGTGCTGGTACAGGATCGGGTCACCACCCCGAGCGGGGTCGAAGAAGGCTGCGTCGAGCCGCCGGTCCAGGAGCAGCATCGACAGCCCCGCGGTCAGCGGCGGGAACGCGAACAGCATCATCACCGCTGTCGTGAGCATGCCCCAGGTGAACACCGGGAGGCGGAGCATGGTCATGCCCGGAGCACGTGAGGTGAAGACGGTGGCGATGATGTTGATGGCCGCCAGGATCGACCCGATGCCCGTCAGCAACAGGCCCACGATCCACAGGTCCATGCCCGTGCTGGGCGAGAACCGCTGCTCGCTCAGGGGTGGGTAGGCGGTCCAGCCGGCGTTGCCCGCGCCGCCGATGGCCAGGAAGCCGCTCATGACGATGAGACCGCCGAACAGGAACAGCCAGAACGAGAGCGCGTTGAGGCGCGGGAACACCATGTCCGGCGCACCGATCTGGAGCGGCACCAGGTAGTTCCCGAAGCCCGTTGCCACTGGTGTCGCGAACAGCAGCATCATCAGCGTGCCGTGCATCGAGAACAGTTCGTCGTAGGTGGCCTCGCTCATGAACTGGAGCCCGGGCTGCGCGAGCTCGGCACGCATGGCCTCGGCGAGCAGGCCACCCGCGAGGAAGAAGCCGAACGCGGCCGTGATGTACATCAGGCCGATCCGCTTGTGGTCCGTGGCCGTCAGCCAGCCGGTCAGCCGCGAGCCGAACCCAGCAGCCACGGCAGTCCCGATCGCGGGGTGGGTCACGACTGACCCCTGATCGGCCGTCATCGAGGTGACTCCGAGGGCGCTGGCCCGCCGGGTGATGGTCCGGGCGACGAGGGCGCTGACGTGGGCAGCGAGGCGATCCAGGCGTCGAACTCTGCCTGCGACACCCCCCGGATGCTGAACGGCATCCGCGAATGTCCGATGCCGCAGAACTCGGCACACTCACCGGCGTACGTGCCTGGTCGCGCGATGAGGATGGGGAACAGGTGCTCCCGTCCCGGGATGGCGTCGTACTTGGCCAGGAAATCGGGCACATAGAAGGAATGGATCACGTCACTGGCAGTCAGGTGCACCTCGACCGGCTGGCCCACCGGCAGCTCGACCTCAGGCCCGCCCGGGGAGAAGCCCGTCACCTCCACGCCCCGGTCCGGGAACCGGAAGGTCCAACCCCACCGGAAGCCGACCACCGAGAGCTGGATCGGCGATCCCGGACCAGCGGCCTGGATGGGCCCCAGGGTCGCGACCGTCATCCCGAACATGATGGCCACCAGCAGTGCGGGGATCGCGGTCCAGAGGATCTCGATGGGCACGTAGTTGCGTGTCTGAGGCGGAGCTGAGGTCCGACCCCGCGCCCGGTACCGGATGACGCTCCACGTGAGGAGCCCCCACACGACGATGAAGACGCCGGCAGCCAGGATCATGGCGATCTGGTAGAGCCAGGCGATCCGCTCAGCCTGCTGGGTCGCCGGCGCCTGGAGACAGCCAGCGCACAGCAGTCCCAGGATGATGACGAGCCCTGCCCGTCCGGCGCGCCTCACGGCACCGGTCCAGCGCTGCTGCCAGGGA
>JBBSOS010000202.1:0-5649 GCA_038259505.1 Candidatus Limnocylindrales bacterium
GCACTGGGCATCCTCGAGGAAGCGATCGCCGCGGCCGCCTGAGCGCCTGCCAACCTGCCCCAACGCCTGGCCAGGGTGCCGCCGCACGCCTCAGATCTGGATGAGCGTGACCGCCGCGACACCCAGGCCGGTGAGGATGGCGCCTGCGAGCTGGTGCCGTCGGACCCGCTCGCCCAGGAACATCGAGGCGATGACCGTGATGACCGCGAACTGGGAGCTCAGCACGGCTGTGACCGCGATGGAGTCACGGCTGCCCCACGTCACGGTGAGGAAGCCCAGGACTTCGGCGATCCCGCAGACGAACACGAACGGCCAGGCCTCCCGGGTGATCCGCAGCCGACCCGTGAGGACCAGCGGCAGCGCGATGAACAGGACGCCGAAGATCCGGCCGGATGCCACGATCCAGGGCGCCGGCACCACCCCGCTCGCATGACCCACCGCGAACAGGCTCACCCCGAACATCACCGCCGACCCGACGGCCAGCGCCAGGAACACGGGGCCGCCTCGACGCGCGGGCGCCAGGCCGTCCGCGGACGCATCGTCCCCCTCCGGACCGTAGGCGGTCAGCACGATACCCGTGACCACCAGGGACAGGGCCACGAACAGGATCGCGGTGACCGGCTCCCCCGCAAGGATGGCGAGGGTCGCCGCGATGGCACCCTCGGTCGACGTGATGGGCGCCACGATGGACACCTTGCCGCGCCGCAACGCAGCGTAGCTGGCCAGCAGGCCGACGATGTTGCCGCCACCAGCGATGACCAGCCACGGGAGCTGTGGCAGGTCGTCGGTCGTCGGCATGGGCGCCGTGGCGAGCAACGGGATGGTCGCGATGAGCCCCACGAATGCCACTCCCGCGACCGTCGACGGAGCGCCGATGCGCCGGCTTGCCTGTGCGGACGAGAGGGTCGCGATGGTCCAGATGACGGCAGTGAGCGTGCCCGCGATGACCGCGATCACGGGTGCTGGGACGTATCCAGCCTGCTCTTCATGCAACCGAACATCTGGCCCATCATCTTGTCCGCTGTCCGTCCGATGAGGCGCTCGCCTACGCTCGCGAGCGTGCCCGAGATGTTCACGTCCGTGCGCCAATCCATGACCGTGCCGCCGTCGGGAGCGTCCGGCAGGTCCATGCGCGCAATGGCATCCACGGCGCTGCCGGGCGCCTGGCCATGTGCCTTGATGGTCGCCGAGTCGGGCGCGGCGACATCCGCGAGCTCCATGTCGACCATGAAGCGCGCACTGATGAAGCCGATGCCGACCTTGGCCGTGGCCGTGGCCCGGAAGTGATGGTCATCGATGACCTCGATCCGCTCCACGCCGGGCCCGCACTGGCCGACCTGGTCCGGATCGATCACGAACGCCCACACCTGCGCTCGTGGAGCCTGGATATCGACGGTCCCCTCGAAGTGCATCGGCGCCTCCCTCGCCCAGAGGGTAGCGCGGTCGGTCACGGATCGGGGAGCGGAGCCAGCCGATCCTGTACGGTACGGGAGTCATGACCCGTCCCGACCTGTCGGCGGCCCCTCGGCCCAGCCCGACGGCTTTTCGTCCGAGCTCGACAGCCCTTCGTCCCAGCCCGGCAGCCCGCGCCTGCCCTGGCCTGGACGCGGCATGAACGTAGCTTCCCGCGTCGCCAGCATGCGGGACGCGATCGACGAACTGGTGCGCGATGGCGACACCGTTGCCATCGAGGGCTTCACCCACCTCATCTGCTTCGCCGCGGCCCACGAGATCATCCGGCAGCGCAAGCGCGACCTCACGCTCGCGCGCATGACCCCCGACGTCATCTACGACCAGATGGTCGCCGCGGGCGTCGCGCGGAAGCTCATCTTCAGTTGGCTGGGCAACCCTGGCGTCGGCGGCCTGCACGCCATCCGTCGGGTCACGGAGGGCGACGCGGCAACGCTGGAACTCGAGGAGTACAGCCACTTCGGCATGGTCGGCCGGTACACGGCGGGCGCCATGAACCTTCCCTTCTTCCCCCTCCGCAGCTACTTCGAGACCGACCTGCCGGCGGCCAACCCGCTCATCCGCCCCGTCCCGTCGCCGTATGGTGGCGACATGGTGTACGCCGTCCCGCCGCTGCGGCCTGATGTGGCCATCATCCACGCTCAACGAGCCGACGCGAACGGCGACACCCAGATCTGGGGCCTCACGGGATGCCAGAAGGAGGTGGCCTTCGCGTCCGACCGGGTCATCGTCGTGGTCGAAGAACTCGTGGATGCGGCCGTCATCCGGGCGGATCCGAATCGGACCGTCATCCCGGGCCTCATCGTGGACGCTGTCGTGGTCGAGCCCTACGGCGCCCATCCGTCCTACGTCCAGGGCAGCTACGATCGCGACAACCGCTTCTATGTCGAATGGGATGCCATCAGTCGCGACCCGAGGTCGCTCGACGCGTGGCTGGCCGAGTACGTCCACGGTGTCCCCGACCGTGCCGCGTACATGGAGCGGATGGGCGACGAGGTCCGCGAACGGATCGCGCCATCGGGGCCAGCACCATCGGGGTCGGTCGACTACGGCCAGTATCGATGAGCGCATCGACCTCCCACCCTGTGGCGCCATCGTTCTCGTCCTCGGAGATGATGATCGTGGCAGCCGCGCGCGAGCTCGCCGGGCAGCGGGTCTGCTTCGTGGGCGTTGGCCTGCCGAACATCGCGGTCAATCTCGCCCAGCGGACCGTGGCGCCGAATCTGGAGCTGGTCTACGAGTCGGGGGTGTTCGGTGCCCGGCCGGCTCGACTGCCACTGTCCATCGGGGATCCGACCATCGTGACCGGGGCCACGGCCGTTGTGAGCATGCTCGAGCTGTTCGGCTACTACCTCCAGCGTGGTCTCGTCGATGTGGGCTTCCTGGGCGCCGCCCAGATCGACCGGTTCGGCAACATCAACACCACCGTCATCGGTGACTACCATCATCCCCGAACGCGACTGCCTGGGTCCGGTGGGGCGTGCGAGATCGCCATCAACGCCCGCCAGGTGTTCGTGATCCTGCGCCAGTCGACGCGATCGTTCGTGGACCGCATCGACTTCCGCACCTCCCCCGGCAACCTGGGCGGCACGGCGGACGCAGCGGCCCTGCGACGCGAGCAGGGCTGGATGGGCAGTGGTCCATCGGTGGTGGTCACGGATCTGGGCATCTATCACTTCGAAGCGGATGGGGTCATGCGCCTCGACTCGTTGCACCCGGGCGCAACCGTGGAGGCGGTGCGTGCCTCGGTCGGCTGGGAGCTGGCCGTGGCACCGGACCTCGTCACCACGCCGGTGCCCACCGCCGACGAGCTGCGTGTCATCCGTGATGAGCTCGACCCGACCCACGAATACACCCGATGATCCACGCTTGAACGACCGCATCGACCGGCAGACCGGGACGGCCCATCCAGCGCCGGATCGCCTGGACCCCATCACGGCGCTCCTGGAGGACCTGCATCGGCGGCTTCGAATCAAACGACGCCGGCGTGGTCGCCGACTACATCCCCGAGCTCGCCCACGCCGATCGCTCGGCGTTCGGGATCGCCATCTCGACGCTCGACGGCGTCGTCTACAGCGCTGGTGAGGCAGACCGGCCGTTCACCATCCAGTCCGTCTCCAAGCCGTTCGTGCTGGCACTCGCGGTGGAGGAGCTCGGCCTCGACGCGGTCCTTGGCCACGTTGGCGTCGAACCAAGCGGCGAGAGCTTCAACGCCATCTCGCTCGATGCGGGCTCGGGCCGGCCAGCGAATCCCATGATCAACGCGGGGGCGATCGTGGCGACCTCGCTGGTGCCCGCCGGGACGGCTGCGGAGCCATCCGAGCGCATCCGCATATGCCTCAGCGCATTCGCAGGCCGCTCGCTGGACGTCAGCGAGGCCGTCTACCGGTCCGAACAGGCGACGGGTGACCGCAACCGTGCCCTCGCCTGGCTGATGCGGGACGCGGGGTCCCTGCGCGCTGACGTGGACGAGACGGTCGATACCTACTTCCGCCAGTGCGCCATCGAGGTCACGGCTGCCGATGTCGCGGTGATGGCCGCCACGCTCGGCAACGGCGGCATCGGAGCCCGCTCCGGCTCACGGGTCGTGAGTGAGCGAACCGCAGAGCAGGTGCTCGCGGTGATGGCCGCCTGCGGCATGTACGACGGCGCCGGGGAGTGGATGCTGCGCGTCGGGATGCCTGCCAAGAGCGGCGTCGCGCGAGGGTTGCTCGCCGTGTCGCCCGGGCAGTTCGGCATCGGGCTCTTCTCGCCACCGCTGGACGCCGCCGGCAATCCTGTGCGGTGCATCGCGGCCTGTCATGAGCTGTCGGATCGCTTCGGGCTGCACATGGTGCACGTGGCCGATCACGCCGGCCACGTGCCGGACCCACCAGCCGTCCTCGAGGCGGGCGCGGTCATCCTCTGGACGTTGCGCGGCGACATCGGGTTCGCGACCGCTGAATCGGTCGCACGGAGGATGGGCCAAGGTCCGGAGCGGTCCCGATGGCTGGTGCTGGACGTCGGGCGGGTGAGCCAGATGCACCCCGCCGCGGTCCGGCTCCTGGTATCGGCGCTCGCATCCCTCGAGGATCGGGGCACCCGGACGGTCATCGCGGATGCTGTCCAGCACGACTGGTTCCCGGGATACCCACCATGTGCCCGATGTGCCAGCCGCGATCGAGTGGGCGACCGGCAGGGGTCACGACCGATGACGCGGACCCACACCGAATCCGGCTGCCGACTGGACGGCACCGACCCGGACCATCCTCTCCCGACCTGACCGGACCACCGGTTGGGCGTCGCGCACTCGACGGGAAGGCAGCATCACATGCATGGCTGCCGAGCACGTCGCCACTCACGTCATGGCGCCCTCAACGGGGGCGTCGACCCAGCGCAGGCGGGTGTCTCGCCTGCTGCATCGGGACGCGCCTGCTGCGCCGGACACGGCGCTCCTGGCTGCCGTTGCCTTGTCTGCGCCTCCAGACCGTCCGAACCCGTCCCTGGCGCCGTCGATCGCCTCGTCGCTGCTGCCACCGGCCGAACCGGCCATCAGACGCGCGCCGGATGCGGGCCCGCAACGACTCACGGAATTGCTTGCCGCGTTGTCCGTCGTCCTCGACGCCGCCGAGCACCGCGTCGAAGGTCACGCCCTCCGCACGTCTCATGTGGCCGGTCGCATCGCGGAGCTGCTGTCCCTCCCGGACGACCAGCGTGCGACCGCGCTGTATGCGGGCCTGCTCGTCGACGTCGGCACCGTGGGTCCGCGACCGGAGCCCGAACCCGATGCGGCACGCGGCCGGAACGCGGGTCTTGCCCGCTATCGACGGGAGGGCGTCCCCACGCATCTGTCGCGACCGCTCCGGGCGCGGGCAGTAGTATCGACCCTCGGCCTGCCCGGTGTCGTGGGGGATACCATCGCGGCAGCGGACGAGCGCTGGGATGGCCGCGGCCCCGGCCGTGTCAAGGGCGATCGCATCGCGCGCGACGGACGTCTGGTGGCGCTCGCCTCGGCCATCGCAGGGCTGGGAGCGGCGCCGACCGCGTCGGACATCGACCGGATGCTGCGCGCAGAGCGGTGTCGGGGACTCGATCCGGGGCTCGTGGACGAGGTGCTCCGTATCGGCCGTAACGGTCTGTGGGCCGAGCTTGCCACACCGGCCGAGGTCGACCGCCTGATGCTCCTTGAGCCGGTCGACC
>JBBSOS010000203.1:0-5649 GCA_038259505.1 Candidatus Limnocylindrales bacterium
GACCGTGAGCACGAGTTCGGGGGTGATCGAGACCCGCGAGAATTCGGGAACGAGGGTCAGCCCGACACCAGCGATGACGAGCAACACCGGCCACGGCACATGGATCCGACGTGCGATGGACACGACGGCACCGATGACCACGACGAGCACCATGACCTCGACGAACCCGTCCACGACCGGCGATGGTAAGGCCGCAGCGGGAGCGAGTCCCGTGTGGCTGGGGTCGGCCGCTCAGGGGCCCGTGGATGGCACCGAGGTTCGGGCCGCTGGGGGGTACGGGGCGGGTGTGGTCGCTCCGAAGGTCGACTCCGAGAAGTGCTGATCGACGGCCCTGGTGGTGCGGCGGGGTCCTCCGTCCGACCCCGATCCAGTCCGCCACGCGTCGGGACCGCCGGATAGGCATGGGCAGTGCTGATCCGTGTGCCTCCGGAGGCCTGGGCCCAGGGCCTTGCACGCGTCAGGCCGCGATGCCCCCCCTCGATGCATGCCAAGCGATCATGCGGCTGCGTGTCCTCGGACCGTTCGTCGGTAGACTCCGTCGTTCGGGGTCGGCATTCCGGCGCCTGCCGATCAAACAGCGAGGGACCTATGGCACAGCAACAGAACGGGCGTGAGCGCTGGGCGATGGTGCTCGGCGCGAGCAGCGGCTTTGGGGCGGCGACCAGCAAGGCCTGGGCACGCGCCGGGTTCGACATCATCGGTGTCCACCTCGACATGCGGGGCACCATCGCAGCGGCCAACGACGTGCGCGACGAGATCGCTGCCACGGGCAGGAACGTCATGTTCCATAACATCAACGCCGCAGACGACGAGAAGCGGGCAGCCGTCGTGGCGGCTACGGCCGCCCTGTTCGAGGAGCGTCGGGCGGCCGGGGCAGATCCCTACATCGGGGCGTTCCTGCATTCCCTGGCGTTCGGAGCAACCCTGCCGTACATCACCGACGCGGATGGTGGCAGGGAGCTGTCACGCAAGCAGATGGAGATGACCGCCGACGTGATGGCCCACTCCCTGCTGTACTGGGTCCGCGACCTGTTCCACGGCGGCCTGCTCGGGCACGGCAGCAGGCTGTACGCGATGACCAGCGAGGGCGCGTCGCTTGCGGTCCCGACCTACGGTGCCGTTTCCGCGGCCAAGGCCGCCCTCGAGGCACACGTCCGGCAGCTCGCCCTGGAGCTGATGCCGCACGGCATCACGGTCAATGCCATCCGCGCGGGCGTCACCGACACGGCCGCCCTCCATCGCATCCCGAACTGGGAGCACCTGCTGGCCGAGGCGCAGCAGCGCAACCCGAGTGGTCGCACGACACGACCCGAGGACGTCGCCGATGCCCTCGTGGCGCTCGCGTCTCCCCTCACCCACTGGATGACGGGCAATGTCCTGGGCGTCGACGGCGGTGAAGTCATGGCCCAGCGGGACCCCAACGGCTAGCCGGCGCCCCGGCGCCCCCGCCACCTCCGGCACTCCCCCCGGGTCCTTCACGCGGCGTTCACGCGATCTTGGCCGTTCGTTGGGGCGCGCCACGTACGGTGACGGTGTCGAGCCATTCGCCGCACCAAGGACCGGGACCATGTACGAGTTGTCGCAACCCAGGACCATCCAGTGTGGCCCGCCGATCGACTCGGTCGCGGTCGTCAAACTACCTCGAGTCCGCCGGGCACGGCCACCCGGCATGGCCGACCGGCTCGCGGTCGTGCAGGCGCGGGCCCGGCTTGCGACAGAGCTTCGCTCCATCGCCTACGACATGCTCGGGCCGCATGGCCCTCACGGACTGTCCAGGGAATGTGCGACGTGGCTCGAAAGTGCCACGGAGGGCGTCGTTGCCTCGGTCTGCGACACGTCCCTGCGGATGCTCACGGATGCGCTCGACCGGGCGTTGGCGAGGGCGACGCCGGATGTCGTCCATGGGCTCCTGGAAGCGGGCGCGCGCCGCGACGCAGGGGTGTTCTGAATCGTGGCGACGAAGCCATCGCCATTACGTCCCGACCCGACGTCGCGGTGTCCGCGATGAGCGACATGGACATCCGTCTGCAACGCGCGTACGAAGATCCGACCGCGAACGACGGCTACCGGGTCCTGGTGGATCGCGTCTGGCCACGTGGTCGAACCAAGCGACAGCTAGGGCTGGATGCCTGGACACGCGAACTCGGCCCGAGCTCCGAACTCCGGAAGTGGTTTGGGCACGATCCAAAACGATGGGAGGAGTTCCAGAGGCGGTACCGTGCCGAGCTGGCGAGTGACGACAAGGCCAGCCTGCTCGCTGCGTTGGCCGACCGGGCGCGGCATGGTCGGGTCACCCTCGTCTACGGTGCCCGCGACGTCGAGCACAACCAGGCCCGAGTGATCGCCGACGAACTCGAAGGTCGTCTGCGCGGGACGGAAGCTCCGCCGGTAGACCCGTCCGCGGGATCCGCCTAACTGGCCTCCAACCGGTCGATGAGGACCTTGAGGCGCTCGATCTCGGCCGGATCATCCTCGGCCGCGAGCAGGAACCGCAGGGCCGTCAGGACCAACTGGACCTCCGGCGCGCTCAGGCTCGCGGTCACCGACTGCGCATCCGTCTCATGGGTCATCGTGAACGACTCCGTTCGAACTCGATCTCGCGGCCCCATCGATCGCCCGACATCCATGTGCCGGACGTCGCCTGGACTGGTCCGGGCCCGTGGCCGCCATCCTAGGCCGAACGGCGCCCATGTGCCGTGATCCCCGATTCAGGGCGCCGTGCCCGTGCTCGGCAGCGTGAGGGCCAACGCCTCGCCAGGTCGGACCGTTGCCGACAGGGTCATCGGAGGTTCGCTCATGATCACCACTCGATAGGTGCCCGGTGGCAACTTGACGGGTGCGCCCCCAACCGTGCCGGTGGCCATCCTCGCGCCGGAGGTGTCGAACACCTGGAACGGGGCACGTACTGCAGCCCGGATGGCGTCCCCCAGTTGCTGCGCATCGCGCGCATCGAAGTAGCTGCCTCCGCCCAGCTTGGCCCACGCCCGCAGCTGCTTGCGCGCGCGCGAAGAATCGACCGCCATCCCCACGATGTTGATGCGGCCGTCCACGCCCTGTTGCTGGAGCGACTTGATCGCGTCGGCAGGGTTACTGCCACACAGGTCCTTGTTGGGCCAGATCTCCTTGCTGTCGGTGATGAGCAGCACGATCCTGGTGCCCGTGGCGTCGGCGAGGTCGCTGGGCACCGCCCTGAGCGCCTGGCCGATGGGCGTGTCCGCCGCCTTCTGGACCGTGAGTCCGTCGACCAGGGTCGTCACGTTCACGGGATCCAATGGCCCCAGGGGCACCAGGAGTCGGGTACCGCAGGGATCTGCACTGCTGCCGAGGATACGCACCGCGACGGGCGAACCCATCGGCAGCTCGTTGGTCACCAGCTCGTCGAGGACCGTCCTGGCGCTGGCCATCCGGGACTTCCCCCCGAACGTGTCGAGCATGCTGCCCGAGGTGTCCAGGATGATGTCGATCGCGACGTCCTTGTTCGCGGGTAGAGCGGTGGTCGTGCCATCCGCACCCGTCGTCGTGACCGAAAGGGTCCCCGGTCGTGGTGGCGGCACAGCCCGCGACGAAGCCGTGTACGACAGGCTGTACTCGGCTGGCCTCCGCAGCCAGGTGGACAGCCGGTCATAGGCACGGTCACCGTCCGCATGTGACTCGACATAGTCGAACGGCCCGTAGCCAGCCATGGCCAGGTCCTGCGCGATCTGGCCGCCTCCGTATGGCGTCAGGTCACCCACAAGCTCCGTGAACAGTCTCGGATGGACCTGTGCCAACTCCCGCCACATAACCTCGCTGTCGCTGTAGCCCAACACCTCCATATCGGTGATGACCAGCACGGCCAGGGTCCCCGGACGACCCGCGAGGTCCTGGGCCGCGCGCGTGAGCGCCTGCTGGGTCCGGTCGTCGGTGAAATCGATGACCTGAGCGGGTGCCTCGTCGGCCAACCGGTCCTGAAGGTACGCGCGGCGCACCTGCTCGATGACCGACATGTACGGCTGCATGCTGCCGCTGCTGTCGAACGCGAACACCGCCGAGAAGAGGGGCTGCTCGACCTCCACGCGATAGCTTGTGGCGGGGTCCACATCCGCCGTGTAGGTCGCGGTCAACGGATCCGTGCCGCTGGCAAGGGTCAGCGGCACAGCCTGACCGCTGGCATCGAACAGGGACAGGCTGACGCCCACGGTGGGCCGTCCGGTCACGCTGAACGACAGGCTGTTCTGGCCAGCGTTGGTGGTGATCGCGTAGTAGTCGACGTCGGTGCCCCGGTGGACGGTACTGGTGGTGACTGCGCCAGCGGCGAGTGGCGTGGCCGTGTCGAGCGTGTCGTTCGGCTCCCCGCTGTCCGTCGCGGGCGAGGTGTCAGGCGGCTGGAGCCACTCGTGCGGCCCGGCTGGACCGTCCTGCCCCCATTCGCCGATGATCGAGCGATAGCCATCACCGGTCGGGGTCTCGACGACACGCAACTGCCGTGGCACCTCTGCGGTGTGGATGTCCTTGCCTGTTGAGCCACCCATGAAACGGACGAAGCGGGCCCACGTTGGTGACGCCAGTTCGAAGGGTACGACGGAGCCGTCCGGATGACGGACCAGCTTCCAGCCGCCCAGGTCCTGCCATGGCCCCAGCGGGCTGGTGTCGCTGACGGCGACCTCGACATTCGACAGTCGCAACCGCGGGTCCGAGCCCGTGGGATCGACCCACTGCAAACCGGTCAGCCGTGCTGAACGGTCGTCCTGGAAGCCGACCACCCACGTGAACCCGGTACCGGGATCGACGGCGACGGTCCGGGCCGGCTGATCGTCACCGATGAGCATCTGCTGCGCGTCCGGCGAGTCGCTGAACGTCCCCGTGGTCCACACGATGTGTCCACCGAGCTGGTCCGAAGCGACGTCGAAGGGCTCGCTCGCGACGGTCGTGCCGGGTCGCGCGATGACCTTCCACTCGCTGATGGCGACCGGCGTCCCGGGATCGGCCCAGGTCGAGATGATGCGCAACTGCGCGAAACGCGCATCCACTGGCGACGGGAGCACGAACGCCTGGTCGTGGGGCAGCGGGCTGATCTCGCCCGAGAGAGCGACCGTGTACGTGGCACCGTCCGTGGAGAGCAGCAACTGGAAGTCGCGTGGTGCGGTCGTGGGCCCGACGACCGGTCCGACGGGGTCGATGACGATGCCCACGATGGGCAACGGGGCATCGCCCGCAAGGTCCGTCGTCAAGGTCAGCGGCTGTCCCGAGAAGGGCGCCACGAGGCTCCGACCAACATGCTCGACACCGTCGTACAGGAGTGCCTCGCCAGTGGCGTCGACGCTCGGGATGGGTACCGCGCCGAGAGCGGTGGCCGCCACATCGAGGCCGCCCAGCAGGGCGTCAGGCACGGACCAGGCCAGATGGGCGCCGACCGGGGTCGTCGCGCGGCCGGGAGTGATATCGACGGACGTCGTCGCTTGTGCTCCCATCGCGTCACGTGTCCGGACGGTGATGCGGACGGGGATATCGGCCCATACGTCCGGCAACGCGGTGATCGTGACGGGGACGCTGACCGTGGAACCGGCCGCGACGGTGATCTCCGACCGGTCCAGGGCCGCGGCCCACGAATGGTCGCTCGTCACGGCGTCGAGGGACAGCCGCTCCGGGCCGGCGCCGGGGTTCGTGACC
>JBBSOS010000204.1:0-5619 GCA_038259505.1 Candidatus Limnocylindrales bacterium
GTCGCCCGGGCCCTGCGACCCGGCTTTGGCCCACCCGATGTCCAGTCCCTTGCCATCGGCGTCCTGCCCATCATCTTTGCCGCGGCGGGTCAGACGGTGGTGGTCATCGCCGGGGGCATCGACCTCTCGGTGGGCCCCGTGATGGCCTTCACGAGCGTGACCGCGGCGGCGCTCATGAACGGTGCCAGTGAGGAGTTCGCCGTCGCGGTGGTCGTGTTCGTGCTGCTCCTGGGGGTCGTCGTCGGCGCCGTCAACGGCGGTCTGGTGGTGCTCAGCCGGGTACCGGATATCGTCGTCACGCTGGCCATGTCGTTCGTGTGGGCGGGGGCGGCGCTCCTGGTGCTCAGCAGTCCTGGTGGGGGCGCCGCATCGTGGTTCAAGGACCTCGCCACGGGATCCGTGCTCACCGACTGGTTCCCCAAGGCGCTGCTGCTGGTGCTCATCTCCGTCGCCGTCGTCTGGCTGCCGCTGCGGCGATCCCGGTTGGGACTGTCGATGTATGCCCTCGGCAGTGACCAGGTCGCAGCACTCCGGAGCGGCGTCGACATCGACCGCACCAGGATCCTCGCGTACGCCGTGACGGGCCTGTTCGCGGCGATGGGTGGGCTCTCGCTGACGATGCTGACGGGCATCGGCTCACCGGTACCCGGGGCGGACACCCTCGATGGCGTCGCCGCGATCGTGCTCGGTGGCGTGAGCCTGGCCGGTGGGCGCGGCGGCATGCTCGGTCCCATCGCCGCTGCCTTCATCCTGTCCCTGGTCAGAGTCAACCTCGTGTTCCTCGGCGTGGATCCGGCCTACAGCACTGTGATCCAGGGTGTCATCCTCATCGTGGTGGTCATGATCGGCGGCCTCGTGGCCATGCGGCGTTCGCAGACATGAGCGCCGCGCCCGGGACCGTGCAGGAGGTCGCAGCTGCCGAGGGATCGGGTGTGACCTGGCGTCGCCGTCTGGCCGACCAGCCGGTCATCCCGCTCACGTTCCTGCTGCTGTGCCTGGTGGTGCTGCTGTTCGTCATCCAGCCCGGGTTCCTGGGCCGGCCGACCAACTGGTTCGCGTCCACCATCCGGACCGCGACCCCGCTCGCGCTGCTCGCTGCGTGCCAGACGCTGGTCATGCTGACGGCGGGCATCGACCTGTCCGTGGCGACCATCGCCACCATGGCCGCCTTCGTCATGGCCACCCAGTCTGCCGCCGAGGGCGACGCCGTCGCGGTCCTGCTCGCCATCCTGGTCGGAGCTGCCATGGGCCTCCTCAATGGGGTGGGTATCGGGATCTTCCGCGTCCAGCCCCTGATCATGACCCTGGGCACCAGCCTGGTCGGGGCGGGTCTCCTGACCGTGTACCAGAAGTTCGTGCTCACAGCGGGATCGTCCGTCCCGGACCCGGTGGCCTGGCTGGGCGGCGGGACCTCGTTCGGCTTCCTGCCCAACAGCCTGCTGCTGTTCGTGCCCTTGGCCGCCCTCATCCTGTTCGGGCTCCGGCGCACCGGCTACGGCCGGATGCTGTTCGCGGTCGGCGACAACCCTATCGCGGCACGCCTCTCGGGCGTGCGCATCTGGCAGGTGCTGATCGTCCTGTACGTGCTGTCGGGGATCCTCGCCGCGATCGCGGGCATGATGCTCGCGGGCGTGACCAAGACCGCGGCGCTCGGCAGCGCTGATGGACTGCTCCTGCCATCCGTCGCAGCGGCGGTGATCGGGGGCACCTCGATCTTCGGTGGACGTGGTGGGTACGCCGGGAGCATCATCGGTGCCCTGATCCTGACGGTGCTGACGAGCATGCTCACGGTGCTCAATGCGCCACAACCGGTCCGCCAGATCATCTTCGGCGGCATCATCCTTGGTGTCGCGGCGGCATATGCACGCCTGGTCGGCACCCGGTGAGACCCGGGCCGCGTCCGGTGACCAGGACCTCGGAGCGCCCGGGACTGCCAACGCGTCACCTGGGCCTGGACCTCGGCGTGACCAACCTCAAGTGGGCCGTGGTGGAGCGCGCCGAGGACACGTGGACGAGCATCTCCAGCGGCAGCGAGCCGACGCGCTCGACCGAAGGTCCGGATGCGGTGGTCGCCCGATTGGCAAGGCTGGCGTCCGAGGCTCACGCGGCAGATGCCATGATCGCCAGCGTGGGCATCGGCGTGCCCGGCTTGTACGACCCGACGACGGGCATCACCGAGTTCCTCGTCAACATGCCTGGTGGTTGGCACGGCATCCCGGTCGCGGCACCCGTGGAACGTGCCACCGGTATCCCGACGGCGCTCATCAACGACGCGCGTGCCTTCGGGCTCGCGGAGCTGCGGTTGGGTGCCGGGCGAGGGGTCCGGTCGATGGTCGGCCTGACGCTGGGAACCGGCATCGGGGGTGTGGTGGCTCTGGACGGACAGGTGCTCCAGGGTCACAAGGGGACGGCCGGCGAGGTCGGCCACCAGGTCATCGACCCCGATGGCCCCTTCTGCAATTGTGGCAGCCGCGGATGCGTGGAAGCGTATTGCCGCGCGGAGCAGGTGGCGCTGGCCTGCGGCACGGAGACCGTGGAGGCGGCCGTGCTCGCCGCGCAGGCGGGTGACGTCCGCGCGCTGGGTGGTCTCGCCGACGTGGGCCGCTACCTGGGTATCGGTATCGCCAACGCGATCGTCCTGGTCAACCCCGAGCGGGTGGTGCTCGGCGGAGGGATGGCGGGTGCCGGAGAGCTGCTGCTGGCGCCCATCCGGGACGAGATCCGCCGTCGGGTCCGGGTGACCGCGTGGCACCACGTTGACGTCGTCGTGGCCCAACTGGGCACGACCGCCGGCGCCATCGGGGCCGCAGTCCATGGCGCGGAACGGGCAGCAGCATGACTCGCGGGATCGTCGATGGCCGCCTGGTCCTCCGTGACCGCGTCGAACCGGGTCGTCTGGTCGTCGAGGACGACACCATCGTGGGCGTGGAGCCCGACGATACCTGCGGCTCCGGACCGCTGGTGATGCCCGGCTTCGTGGACGTGCACGTCCACGGCTGGGCAGGTCACGACGCCATGGCCGGCCCCGCGGCGCTGGATGGCATGAGTCGGACGCTGTTGCGTCAGGGGGTCACGTCCTTCCTGCCGACCGGCGTCACCTCACCCATCGCGGACCTGGCCCGGTTCGCCGAGACCGTCCGCGCCTGGATGCCGCTGGCCCCGGCCGATGGTTCGCGGCCGTTGGGCTTCAACATCGAGGGGCCATTCATCTCCGATGCCAAGCGGGGTGCCCACAATCCTTCCCTGGTGCGGAGCACGGTCGACATCGATCTCGAGACCCTCGAGCCGCTCGTGGAGGGGCTTCGGATCATGACCGTGGCGCCCGAGATCCCCGGCGGGCTGGGGCTCATCCGATGGCTGCGCGACCGGGGTGTGGCGGTGTCGCTGGGCCATTCCGCGGCGACCGCAGCCGAGGCTCGCGCGGGCTACGCGGCGGGCGGTCGCACCACGACCCATCTGTTCAACGGCATGAGTGGCATCGACCATCGGGCGCCCGGTCTGGCGCTCGTCGCCCTGACCGATGATGACGCCTACGTGGAGCTCATCGCCGATGGCCACCATGTGGATGCCGAGCTGTGGGCCCTCATCGAACGGGCCAAGCCCCCCGATCGGCTGGTGCTCATCAGCGATGCGTTGTCGATGTCCGGGACCGGGGTGGGTCGGACCACGCTGAGCGGCATGGACATCGATATCCACGAGGACCGCGCGACGCTCGCAGGCAGCGACACCTTGGCGGGTTCGGTCATCGCCCTCGATACCGCGATCCGGAACGTCATCGCCGACGGCCTCGACGTGGTGGCGGCGAGTGCCGCCGCGAGCAGCAATGCGCTGGCGTTGCTGGGCGTCACCGACCGCGGCATCCTGGCGCCCGGCATGCTCGCGGATGTCGTCGTGGTGGACGACTCCTACCGATTGCTCCGCGTCATGCGTGGCGGGACCTGGTCGGCGTAACGCACGTGGGCTGTGCGGCGACGCCGCGAGGCCACAGCGCGCCGCCGCGAGGCCACAGCGCGCCGCCCGCGACGCCACAGCGCGCCGCCCGCGACGCCACAGCGCGGGCGCTGGGAGTTCGATCCCGCCCGGACGTCAGGGCCGGACGACACCCCAGTACCGCTCGGCGGCGCCGGTGGCCAGGCCACCCGAGACGGCGATCCGTCGTGCGTATCCCGCGACGTCGTCGAGCAGGCCCTGCTCATCATGGAACAACTGCTCGACCTGGCTCGCGTAGACCCGGATACCGGCCACCTTCCGGTCGACGAACTCACTGATATCCGCGTACCGCGCCTGGAGCGCCCGGGCGTCGCCGAGCGCCTCGGTGCTCACCGGCAGGTCCGCGTGGCCCGCGAAGTCGTTCCACCACGCGTACGGGAAGTCCTCGTAGAAGCTCAGCCGGTCCGCCATCGCTGGTCCGGGCATGACCCATCCGCGTCCGTCCGCGATGAGCGCCATGGCCACGTCGCGGCAGAGCACGTGGTCGACATGTCCGCCGATACCCAGCGGGAAGTAGACCTGTTGTGGCTCGAGTCGCAGGATCTCACGTCGGAGCGCGGCCAGTGGTGGCTCGTCATCGGCGCGCGGGCCGCCCAGCAGCTCGTCGTCACCAACATAGCCGCGATACACGGCGTCGGGCAGCCCGAGGTCGACCAGGGATGACTCCATGAACCAGGCGTACCGGGCGTCCTCCGCACGTCGGATGGCGGCCGCGTCGGCACTATCGATGTCGATGCCATCGAGCGTGCCCTGGCCTGCCACCGAGTCCGCAAGCGGGCGCTCCTCGGTCTGGACGTTGGTCACGTTGGCGGCACGGGTCCATGAGGCGCGCTGCCAGAACTGGCGCGCCTGGGTGTTGGCGCGCTCCTGGGTGGTCGCGATGCGCCCTGGGTCAGCAGCCCATGGCGCGTCATCCACGCTCGCGACGATGGGATAGTCCGGCAGGATGTCGGTGCGATCAAAGGCCTCGGTCAGGGGCCACAGCGTCTTGTTGCCGAAGCCGAGCGCCGTCCGCTGGTAGTCCGTCACCTGCGTGCCGGCCTCGGGTCCACCGGAGAAGACCGAGATGACGGTCACGGACTGACCCAGCTCGCGAAGGCTCGCGATCAGGCCGCCACAGGAGAGGGCTGCATCGTCAGGATGGGGGGAGATGAAGACGTGGGTCATCGCTCGCCGAGGATAGCATCGGCGAGCTGGCCCGGGGGTTGGACCGGTGATCGGGTGCGTCCGGGGTCAGATCGCCGGGCAGCTCGGCGTTGGCATCGGCGACCCACTCGTCGTTGGGCTCGGCAGGACGAACGAGGAACCGGCCGGGCTGGACGCAGGACTCGGGCATGCCGTGGGTGTCACCGACGCAGGCGGGACCGGCATGATGGTCGGTGCCAGGGTCGGCATGACGGTCGGGACAGCCGTGGGTGCCGTGGTGGGGGCCACCGTGGGCGCCGCGGTTGGCGGTGCCGTGGGTGCAGTCGACGGGACCACCGTGGGAGCCGCGGTTGGCGCTGCCGATGGCGCTGCGCTGGGCTCAGGCGTCACCGTTGGTGATGCCGTCACGGATAGCTCCGGGGATGCGGTGGGACTCGCAGCCGCCGAAGGGCTCGCAGCCGCCGAAGGGCTCGCAGCCGCCGA
>JBBSOS010000205.1:0-5595 GCA_038259505.1 Candidatus Limnocylindrales bacterium
GCGCTCGCATGACCACCGAGCCGTCGCGACCGCCGTCGCTCGAGCTGCATCCGGATGAGCAGATGGAGTTCTGGACGTGGGTCGACGGTGCCGTGGTCGCGGTCACGGACAAGCGAGTCGTGGTCGGTACAGCACATCGCCAGACAGTCAACCTCTTGATCGACCAGGTGAGCCGAGTCACCTTGACCGTCGAAGTAGGTCGAAGGGCTCTGCTGATGATCGTGCCGACTGCACAGCGCGAGGCGGTCACGCTGGAAGTGCCGACGGATGGCCTGGCTCAGGCCACGAGACTCATGTATGTCATCGGGCACCGTCTGCAACTGCTGCCTCGAGGCTGACCTCGGCGAGCGGGCCTCGTTGAAGCCCAGGACTCGCGGGAGCGCGGATCTCGCGCCGGCGCAGGACTGGCGAGAGTGCGGCTCTCGCGCCAGCCCAACGATCGCGGGAGCGCGCGATCCGTCACGGTCACGCTATGCCATCGTCGGGTCGAGCGCGACGTCCGCAACTCGCCATGACGCACCATGCCGGGATGGAACCACGAGACCCCAACTCGCCGACCGATCTCGCGGCGGCCCCGGCTGTGCCCGCTGAGGGTGGCTCGGATGAAGGCGGCTCGGCTGAAGGCGGCTCGGCCGTCAGCGGTTGGCGACAGCGACTCGGAGCGCTGGTCGACCGCATCCGCAGGTTGCCGGGTGTGGCGACCGTCCTCGCCGTCAACGATGGGTATGGCGCCGCTGGCGGAGGGCTCCTGGCTGCAGGGCTGTCGTTCGGGGCACTGTTCGCGCTCATCCCCGGGCTGCTGCTGGTGGTCAGCGTCCTGATCGTGCTGGTGGACGACGCGTCCACCCGGCAGCGTGTGGTGGACTGGCTGGTCAGCCAGGTCCCGCCGCTGTCGGACATCGCGTCGACCGTCGTTGATAACCTGGCCTCGGGCGCGCGCGTCGGCTCGGTCGTGGGGTTGGTGTTGTTCCTGTGGGGCGCGGGGGGCTTCTACCTCAGTCTCAGGAACGCGCTCGTACGTCTGATCCCTGGAGGCAAGCAGGAGTCGGTCGTCCGGGCGCGCCTCGAGTCGCTCCTGGCGATGGCCCTGCTCGTGGCGGGGGCCCTGCTGGCATTCGTGCTTGCTGGGATCGCATCCGTGGTGCCGCTGGGGCCATGGGCGCCGATCCTGTCGCCGATCGGGGCGGTCGCGGTCGCGTGGCTGCTCTGCCTCGTGCTGTACGTGACGCTGCCCAACGATCGGCCGACCGTCCGTGAGGCGATGCCCGCAGCGCTGGCCGCGGGTATCGGTATCGGGCTGCTAACGGCGTTCTTCGGTGCGCTCGCCCCGTTCCTCGTTCAGGGTTTCGCCGGTCTCGGCGTCATCGCTTCGGTGTTCGTCGCCCTCGTGTGGTTCAACTGGACCTTCCAACTGCTGCTGCTCGGTGCGAGCTTTGCCCGGACCCGGCGCGACAGCGGGCGCGTCGCACGACCGTGACTCCCCTCCGAGCTACCGTGACTCCCCCTCCGAGCTGGTCAGATGTCCACGCCTGCGACCTCGTGCGCGGATCCGCCACACCTCGATGGCCCGCCCGACGACCGCGGAGCATGCCCGGGCTGCGGATCTCGCCGCTCACGGTGCGGTTCGGCGTCGGACACCGCCAGATGTCAGGCCGCGCGACCCTTGCCGGGTTCAACGACCTTGTGACACGGCACACGTTCGCCGGGCGCGACATCTGACGATCTACGCCGGTCCGGGAGGTCGCAATGTCCGCTCGATGGCACATCGGGCGATCCGCCGCCGCAGCAGCGCGCGTACGGCCTGCAACGGCGACATCTGTCGAGGTTCGATACGGCTCGCGTGGCGCTGCCACCGGGCCGTCGGCCGGGGATCGATCCTCGGACTGGGCTGGGACGGACGGAACGACCCGGCCCAGCCCGTCGGCCGAAGGCCAGGGTCAGGCGGCGCCCGATGCGGCTTGTCCCTGACCCAACTCGTCAAGGCCCGTACGCAGGTTGCGAACCGTCTCATCGAGGCTCTGGCCGTTCGCTTCGGCCGCTTTGCGAAGGTCGTCCGACGTGATATTGGCGTCGTCGCCGCGGCGATCCTCGGGAGTTCCGCATCCGCAGTTGAGGCACATTTCCGGCTCCTCGGGCTCGTGCACGACCCTGCGGATCGTGTCGCGGCCAGTCTCCGGTCTGGCGCATAACGCCACGACGGTTCCCTGGGATCTGGGCGTTCCAGCGCGGCGACAGGTCACGACCTGCGTATCGATGGCGCGCGGACTGGGACCATCGTCCGGGGATCCTTGCGTGCCCGAGGATGATGGCAGTCCGACGCACCCGCCCCAGTCGTCGAAGGGCCGGGGAGGTCGAGCGCACCCGTCCTTCGGTCGACGCTCCCTCACCCGGCCACGCCGCTTCGCGCTAGTCCGTCGTCCGAATCTTCCAGAACGAGTCCTTGTTCACGGCAGTTCCGTCGCGGAACGTCCACAGGTCACAACCTCGCACCTCGCTCCGCTCTCCTGCGGTGGTGGTGCCTGACAACATCCACTCGGATGCGCAGCGTTCACCGTCGGCGGGTGCTCGTCGAGCTGACACCGGACGTCAGGGATGCTCGAGAAGCGGGATGCGAACGCGTCGCGGATCGCCTCGAGGTCGCGGATCGCCTCGAGACCAACGGATCACTGGCCCCACGGATCCGGTCCCGAGGTCGCTCGAAGACCGCATCCTCGGGTGAGAAGACCGCATCCTCGGGTGAGATGGCCATGATCCCGAGTACCCAGCGCTGACGCCCTCTCGGCTGGCGGGACGGGCACTCAGTCCATGCTCATCAGACTGAGTGAGCCAGGGTCGATCCTCCAGTCGGCCGACCGGCGTCACAGATCCCCGGACTGCTCGTCGAGCACGAACGTGACGAGCAGGTTCACCTGGTACTCGCTGATACGGTCGCCGTCGATGTCCACACGCTGTTCCTTCACCCATGCACTGCGGACGTTGCGGAGGGTCCGCGTGGCACGGGCTACGCCCTGCTCGATCGCGTCGTCAAAGCTGGTGGTCGAGGTGGCGCTGATCTCGGTGATCCTGGCGATGGTCATGTGATGTCTCCTTCTGCTCGGTCCGCTGACGGCGAGACCGGCCTGGTACGTCTGGTCTGGAACTCAGCGATCCGCTTGCTGCTCCTGGTGCTCGTCGTAATGTTCGTCGTGGGGGGCGTGGCGATGACCGTCGTGGAGGTAGTCCGTGTGCCCGTCGTGGGCCACCTGCTCGTGGCCGCATCCCTCAGCGTGCTCATGCTCGGTATGTTGTTCGTGCGTCTGATGCGTCGTCGGGTCCATATGGCATATGCCTCCTTTGGTGCCCGGAGTCTGCCCGGCGTGCCGTGACGTGGGTTCATGACGAGCTGGCCAGTCGATTGCACCTGTATGCCAACGGAGCGTCTACGATGTCGCACCATTGCAAGCCTCACGCGGCGTAGAGGATGACGGTTGACCAAGCGCAGGTCCACCATCCCCCGATGCGGCCGGTGCTCATCATGAATCCACCAGAGGACTTCGATTTCCGGGAGTTCGTCGAGACGCGCGCCGCGGACGCGGCCGACCCGGGAACGCTGCAGGGTCTCCTGCGGGTCCGGTATCCCATGGCTGTCGCCCGCGCGCGCGACCTTTCGAGCGAGCAACTCGAGATCTGGTATGTCTACCGCGAGGGACGATGGGTGTCCTGATGCGCTGGCCCGGCGGCCTCCTGCGCAGCCTCGGCAGCCAGGCCACGTTCGATGCCCGCCTTCTGGAGCAGGTCCACGGCCACGGCCTCGGCCTCGCGTGCGAGGGTCGCGACCCGGGGGTCCGATGCATCGAGGGCGAGCTTCGCCTGTTCGATGTCTCCGATCCGCCCGGCATCCCCGATGATCGACTGCGCCGTGGCCTTCAGGTCGTCGTCGAGCTCGCTCATCTGTGTGCCTCATCTGCGGCATGCCGTGGCTCCGCGGTGCGGAGTCGGGAACTGAAATATCCCGGGATCGGATGATGGGCGCGTGCATCGAAGCACACCTGCAACTCGTCCGAGGCACGCTGCACCATGTACTGGCCGCTCAGGGAGCCGCGTTCGAGGAAGCTTTGCCATGCGACTCCGACGACCCCGACGTCGCGCGGCGCGGTGATGTCGGCCACCGTGCGGCCCAGGACATCGTCGAGCGGTCGCCCGAGGAGCGCACAGGCGGCCGCGTTCGCGGCCACGAAGGTGCCAGTGGCATCCGCGACGAGCAGTGCATCCGATCCCATCCAACCGGAGATCTCCTGGTAGGCCAACCACGCTCGGATGACCCCGAGTGCAGTGAGTTCGACCGCTTCGATGTCGGTCGGATCCGCCGCTTCCCAGCGCCGCTCAGCTTCGCGCCATTCGGTCAGCGAGGCCATCACCGGCATACGTGTGATCCACCTGTGCATGTCGAGTGGGTCTCATCTGGACAGGAGCCAAGCATACGCCAGCGGATCGTGGCGCCGCCACGCCTGCGAGCGCGGCGGTGTGCAATGACCCCCGGGAGGTGGTCGATATAGCCTGGGTGCGGCATCGTCGACGCCCGACATGATGAGACCCGGCACCATGTGGTACCGGGCCTCGGTGGACGTTGGGAGGGTCGAGGACTACCGCTTTGCGTCGTCCACGGCCTTGCGGCTGGCGTCCTGGACATCGCCGAGACCCTTCTGGAGGTCACCCTGGGCCTGCTTGGCCTGACCGTGAGCCTCCTGCTCCTCGTTGCCGGTCACCTTGCCGGCGGCCTCCTCGACCTTGCCCTGGATGTCGCTCATGGTGCCCTTGGTGTGCTCGTCGCTCATATCTCTCTACCTCTTTCCCCCGGCCACACGGCCGGACAGGACGCGAAGGCTAGGTGCTCGACCCCTGGTCCTGCCATACCCTGGAGGACCGGCTGCATGCCAACGGCATGTCGGACGACCGAGTTCGACGGGCACGTCACGAGGCTGATCCTGAGCCCGTGGCCGACGATGGCCGGTCCCGAGCGCGGACCTGGAGAGGATGCGCGTTGCAGGAGGCCGGACGGGGGAACGCTTGCCACTCATCGGCGCGCTCGACCCCGCCAGGGACCTCCGACGGCCGCCCAGAACGGCGCGCCGGACCTCCATCGTCGTGGGTGCTGTCGAGGATCCCCTGACCATGGTCCTGTCAGTGCGCGACCCGGATCATCGCGCGAGCCGCGACCCGCGGCCATATCTGCCGTCACCGATCGCGGAAGCACGAATGAACGCATCCAAGCCAACAAGGGCCCCACCGGTGACCGGAAGGGGCCGATCCGTGCTCAGGATATGGCTGGCGAGGAAGGATTCGAACCTTCGATCTTCTGATCCAGAATCAGACGCCTTACCGCTTGGCCACTCGCCAGTGGCAGGCGACATCCTACCATCGAGGCGTCTCGGCTTCCCGGGCGCTCCTGGCGGGGGCCACGCATCGCGAACAGTGCTGCTGCCGTCGACGCAGCTACATGCGCCCCGCCTCGATGACCCGGTCGAGGAAGCGGCGCGTCCGTGCCTCCCGGGGGGTCGAGAAGATCTGCGCCGGTGGCCCTTCCTCCAGGATCCGGCCCTCGTCCAGGAAGCAGAC
>JBBSOS010000206.1:0-5582 GCA_038259505.1 Candidatus Limnocylindrales bacterium
CTGATCCTGCCCGCGATCGCATTGGGCACCATCCCGCTGGCCATCATCGCGCGCATCACCCGGTCCAGCCTGCTGGAGGTCATGGGCAGGGACTATGTGCGGACGGCGCGGGCGAAGGGGCTCGCCGACTGGGCGGTCCTGCGGCATCACGCCATGCGCAACGCCATCCTGCCCATCGTCACGATCATCGGTCTCCAGGTTGGGCTGCTGCTGAGTGGTGCCGTCCTGACCGAGACCGTGTTCGGTCTGTCGGGGATGGGCAAGACGCTCACCGACGCGATCACGGGTCGTGACTACGTGGTCATCCAAGGGTTCACGCTCATCATCGCCATCGGGTTCCTGCTGGTGAACCTGCTGGTCGACATCTCCTATGCGTGGCTCGATCCCCGGGTCCGTCTCAGTTGATCCGCCACTTCCTGCTGCGCGATAACGTCCGACCATGTCGCTGAACCTCGACTCCTCCGAGTCGCAACTCGACGCGGCGACCATCGAGGCCGAAGCGGCGCGGCCGACCAGCAAGCTTCGGGAGACCGCCCGCGGCGTCCTGCGCCAGCGCTCCGCGCTCATCGGCCTGGTCATCCTCCTGAGCTTCGCGCTCGTTGCCATCTTCGCCGACCAGATCTCGCCCTTCGATCCGGGGCAGGACTTCCTGGGTCAACCCGGTGTCACGACCCGTGCCGCCCCCTGCATCCATGCGCTCGGCTGCCCCCCGGAGCAGACGGAGCACTGGTTCGGACTGGACGGCAATGGCCGGGACCTGTTCACCCGGGTGGTCCACGGCACCCGGATCTCCCTGTTCATCGGGTTCCTGACCGTGGGTATCGCGATCCTCATCGGAGCGACGATGGGCGCCATCGCCGGGTTCGTCGGCGGTCGCTGGGACACGCTCATCATGCGGCTCATGGACGTGCTGCTCGTGTTCCCTGCCCTGATCCTGGCCATCGCCATCGTCACCGCCATCGGCGGCGGGGTCGTGAATGCGGCGGTCGCCATCGGGCTGGTGGCCATTCCCATCTATGCCCGCATCATGCGCGCATCGGTCATCACGACCCGGGAGCAGGACTTCGTGGTCGCCTCCCGGGCCCTGGGCGAGACACCTGCCGGCCTGCTCGTCCGACGCGTGCTGCCGAACTCACTGACCGCCATCCTCGTCGCGGGCACCCTGGGCATCGGCAGCGCCGTGCTGGACATCGCTGCCCTCTCGTTCCTGGGTCTGGGGGCCGATCCGCGTACCCCCGACTGGGGCGCCATGATCGGGCATGAGCGCAACTCGGTGTTCGCGGCACCGCACCTGCTGCTGTTCCCGGGTATCGCCCTGACGCTCACCGTGCTGGCCTACAACCTGTTCGGTGATGGGCTGCGTGACGCGCTCGATCCGAGGTTGCATCGATGAAGACCGGGAGTTCGGCCGTGGCCACGACCGTGCCGAGCACGGTGTCAGGCGGGAGGTCGCCCGAGGGGTCGCCCGCTCACCTGCTCGACGTCCGGGGACTGCAGACGTCGTTCACGACCCGCCATGGAGTGGTGCGGGCCGTCACCGGGGTCGACTTCTACGTCGATCGCGGCGAGATCCTGGGCCTGGTCGGCGAATCGGGCTGCGGCAAGAGCGTCACCTCGCTGTCCATCCTGCGACTGGTGGCGAGCCCAGGCGTCATCGAGGCCGGACAGGTGCTGTTCGATGGGCAGGATCTGCTCACCCTGGGCGATGCAGACCTCCGTTCCATCCGTGGCGACCGGGTCTCGATGATCTTCCAGCAGCCCCAGTCGTCGCTCAACCCGGTGATGGACGTGGGCAACCAGGTCGGTGAGGTGCTCGAGTTGCATCGCGGCATGAAGCGGAAGGCGGCGCGCGCCCGCGCCCTCGAGCTCATGCGCATGGTGGGCATCCCCGACCCGGAGCGCCGGCTCAAGAACTATCCCCATGAGATGTCGGGCGGCATGGCCCAGCGGGTGATGATCGCGATGGCCCTCGCCTGCGAGCCGGAGCTGCTCATCGCGGACGAGCCGACGACGGCCCTCGACGTCACCATCCAGGCCCAGATCCTGGACCTGATGCGGACGCTCCAGAAGGAGACCGGCACCGCCATCATCCTCATCACCCACGACCTTGGCGTCGTGGCCGAGATGGCCGACCGCGTTGCCGTGATGTACGCCGGCGAGATCGTCGAGCATGGCGATGTCCGTTCGCTGTTCCGGGCACCCCAGCATCCCTACACCAGGGGCCTCATCGGTGCCGTGCCGGTGCCCGGCGTGCTGCTCGATGAGCTGGCGGTCATCCCGGGCAGCGTGCCCAATCTCATCGCACTGCCGGACGGCTGCCGGTTCGCACCACGCTGTGCAGCGCGCATCGAACACTACAACGTGCTGGCTGCCGACCATCACCCGGAGCTCCGTGACGTTGATGCGGGTCACGAGGTCCGGTGCTGGCTGTATCACTACGAGGACGGCAGCCGGCGACCCGACCCGGACACCTGGCCCGAGGCACGGCCATGATCGTCGCGGCCACCCGCGCGGGGGGTCCGGCCGGCGCGGGGAGTCCGGCCGGCGCGGGGAGTGCGGCCGGCCCCGAGCTCTCCACCGCGTCTCCGCTCGTTCGGATCCGAGGCCTGGTCAAGGCCTTCCCGGTCCGTGCCGGGGTCCTCCAGCGGACCGTGGCCGAGGTGCGCGCCGTGGATGGGGTGGACCTCGACATCCAGCGGGGCGAAACGCTGGGACTCGTGGGCGAGTCCGGGTGTGGCAAAACCACCGTCGGGCGGCTGCTCCTGCGGCTCATCGATCCGACCGCGGGGTCGATCACGTTCGATGGCCAGGACATCACCAGGCTGTCGGGTGCTGCGCTGCGGCCGTACCGGCGTCGGATGCAAATCATCTTCCAGGATCCGTACGCGTCGCTCGATCCTCGGACGCCCATCGGTGACAGCATCGGCGAGGGCCTACGGATCCACCGCATCGGGACGGTCCAGGAACGCCGCGAACGGGTGCGCGCCATCATGGACCTGGTGGGGCTGCAGCCGTACCACGCGCCCCGATATCCGCACGAGTTCTCGGGTGGGCAGCGCCAGCGCATCGGGATCGCCCGGGCACTGATCCTGGAACCGGACCTCATCGTGTGTGATGAGCCGGTCTCGGCACTCGATGTGTCGATCCAGGCCCAGGTGCTCAACCTGCTCCGCCAGTTGCAGCGTGACCTGGGACTCACCTACCTGTTCATCGCGCACAACATGGGCGTCGTGGAGCACATCAGCGACCGCGTGGCGGTGATGTACCTGGGGCGGGTCGCGGAGATATCGGGCCGTGCAGGCATCTATCGCTCACCGGCCCACCCGTACACCCGTGCGCTCATGTCGGCCATCCCCATCCCGGATCCAGACGGTTCGCGCCGACGGATCATCCTGACCGGCGACGTGCCGAGCCCCCTGGACCCGCCGTCGGGCTGCACATTCCATCCGCGCTGCTGGCTGCGGCCCCGGATCGGCTCCCCGGAACGCTGCAGCACCGAGCGGCCGGAACTGCGCGACTTCGCCGCGACCCAACAGGTCGCCTGCCACTTCGCCGAATCCACGGAAGCCGAGTCCGCCGCCATGGAGGCCGGCTGACCGCCGAGCAGCCGACTCATCGGGAGCCGCGGACTCATCGGGAGCCGCGGACTCATCGGGAGCCGCGGACTTATCGGGCGCCATGGACGCCGACTCATCGAGAGCCGCCGACTCTTCAGGCGCCGCCGACTCTACGGGCACCATGGACGCCGGCTGACCGCTCAGCGGTCGTTGTGACGCACGAGCGTGCGCAGAGCCGACCTCGGACGAGGTTCCGGCGCTGGATCGACCGCGTGACGGTCCATTCGGCGTCCGAGCCGATCGCCGGCGGCTCGTAGGGCCTCATGCTTCGTCACGATGACCGCCCAGCGGTCGATCCATCGGGAGCGGCCGATCCATCGGGAGCTGCCGACGTGGGCGAGCTACTGGTCGTGGGCGAGCGGCCAGACCAGACATGACCGGCGAGCGTCGAGGCCCGTTCCGGGCGGAGAGCCGACCTACTGGACCAGGGAGCGGCGCATGAGGAGTGCCCGGTCCGCGATGCCCACCATACCGGCGCGCACACCGCGGTAGGCCTCGAGGGCCGCGCCGAGCTGCGCCGATGACGCCTGCACGCCCGGGCCATCGCCTTGCTGGAGTGCATTCGCGAGCCCTGAGGACGCCGCGTCGAGCTGCGTGAGTACCGGGATGTACGCCTCGCCAACGGCCTTCGTGGCGTCGAAGCTGGCAAGGCGCTGGGCGCTCGTCGTGCCCTCCTCGACGATCTTCGCGAGGCCCGATGCCGCGCCCAGGAACAGGTGCATGTCCTGCTGCTGGGCGGCGGTCGCCAGGTCCGATCCGGCCTGCTCGATGCCACGGTCGAGAACGGCTAATGCGATCGCGGCATCGATGACATCGGCCGGCCAGACGCTTGCGCCGGGCTCGAGCGTCCGCGCGGGTTCGAACAGCCCGACGCTCGGGCTCGGGCTAGGGCTCGGGCTCGGGCCGCTCGGGCTCGGGCCACTCGGGCTGCCACTGCCGGGCACGGACGGCGCGGCACTCACGAGCGCGACCGCAGCGCCCGAGCCAGCACTCACGGACGCCGCGTGAGCTCGTGATGGTACCGATGTCGGCGCCTCACTCGCGGCCCCACATGCCGTCAGCGTGCCCGCCAGGAGCGCCATGAGAGCCAGCCGCACCACCGAACCTGGAACCACCGAACCCGGAAGCATCGGACCAGGAACCGCCGAACCCGCACCCGGAATCCTCATCAGGCGTTGGGGACGGCCGTCTCCACGCGGGAGGCGCTGCTGGCGGCCGACGCGGCGTTCTGCGCGTTGACCTCTTCCGGGAAGTGGCACCGGACCAGGTGACCCTCGCCCAGGTCCCGCAGGCCGGGGTCCACCGTGGAGCAGACCTCGGGGTTGCCCAGATACTCCCGGAGCCAGCACCGGGTATGGAAGCGACAGCCATCGGGTGGCGCGGCCGGCGACGGCAGGTCGCCCTTGAGCACCAGCCGGCGGCTCCGCTGACGCGGATCGGGCTTGGGGATGGCCGACAGCAGCGCCATCGTGTACGGATGCCGCGGCGCGTGATACATCTGCTCGACCGTGGCCAGCTCGTGTACCTGACCCAGGTACATCACCGCCACCCGGTCGCTGAAATACTCCACGACCGACAGGTTGTGGCTGATGAACATGTAGGTCAGATCGTATTCCTTGCGCAGGTCGAGCAGCAGGTTGAGGATCTGGGATTGGATCGAGACATCCAGGGCCGACACGGGCTCATCGCAGACGATGAACTCGGGCTCCAGGGCGAGCGCCCGTGCGACGCCGATGCGCTGCCGCTGGCCACCCGAGAACTCGTGCGGGAACCGACGGGTGTACGAACGGCGGAGCCCCACCGCCTCGAGCGCCCGCTCGGTGCGCTCGGTGCGCGCCTTGCTGTCCCCCATGCCCTGGGCGATGAGCCCCTCCCCGATGATGTCGCTGACGGGCATCCGTGGATTGAGCGAACCGAAGGGGTCCTGGAAGATGATCTGCATCCGCTTCCGGTAGGGCCGCATCC
>JBBSOS010000207.1:0-5578 GCA_038259505.1 Candidatus Limnocylindrales bacterium
GCGCTGACCACGAACGAGCCGTGGCCCGGGAAGTGCCAGGTCGCGGTTGGTCGGACGTGACCCGTCTCGCCCGCTGCGATGACCTCGCCCAGGACCGTGCTCGCCGAGACACGGTTGTCGGTCGCGACGTGCCACGCGGAGCTGTGCCATGCGCTGAGCGGACGGTCGGCCACTCGCTGCATCTCCAGGTCGATGGCATCCTCCGTGATGGTCCAGGCCAACCGGTACCGTACGCCCGCATCGGGGAGGGACACGTCCTGGCTCACCTGGTTGCCACGGACAGTGACGGAGCCACGGACGGAGTAGCCCAGGAATCCCGCGGGCTCGCGACCGTCGAGCAGCGTCAGTCGGGGACCCTGTGCCAGGTGATGTGCTTGTGGGTCGCGCAGCACGGGATACACACCAGCCGGATACAGGCCACTGCGCACGACGTCCATGCTCCGGGGTTGCTGCAGCAGGTCGTCTCCGGTCTTGCCGTCGCCATCCACATCGATGGCGAGGTACGCAAGCGTGGCCGACCGGAGCCGGAAGCCGATCTCCAGCCATCGTGTGCGGAACCGGACCTGGTCATGGGTGCGCGACGCGTGGACGCCCGGGATCGGCTCAGGGTCGAAGCCGTCGAGGTGCGAGTCGAAGAGTGCGAAGTCCGGGCGCTGCCACGGCATCGTCGCTTCGCCATCGAGCACCAGCCCAGTCCGGGCGAGGTTCCACGACGGCCACTCCCGGTCGATCGCGGCCTCGTCGATGACCGCCATCACCAGCTCCGACTCCAGCGGCACGTCGAGCCAGATGATCTCCCCCGGATCCGGCAGCCGCCCTGTCCGCCACGTCCCGACCGTGACCAATCGATCTTCCTTGAGGGCGAGCAGTCGCACGTCCGCGGGCGCGTCGAACTCATGGCTGCTGGCGCACTTGTGATAGCCCACGCCGCGCTGGATGCCGAGGCGCCGGATGCGCAGCGGGCCCGACACACCCTGCACGGCGCGCCCATGGACGATCCGCCTGCCCGGCTCATCATCTGGTCGCGCCGCCCATATCGAGCGACCAGTGACCCGGACCGGCGACGCCTCGACCAGCTCCCAGTCCGGCACCGCGAGCGGATGGTCGAACAGGTTGCCCGTCCGGGGTCGCAGCGTCACGGTCGTGTCATCCCTTGATCGAGCCTCCGAAGATCTCCGTCTTGAGCCAGCGCTGGGCGAACAGGAACAGGGCGAAGATGGGCAGTGCCACGATGATGGCGGCGGCGGCCGTCAGCGGTCCGCCGACCCGGAACTGGGTCGAGAACGATGCGATCGCTGTCATCGCGGTCTGCTGGTCACCACCCGGCAGCATGATCAGGCCCAGCAGCACCTCGCTCCACTGCAGGAACACGTTGAGCACGAAACCGACGGCGATGGCGGGGCCGGCGAGCGGCAGCGCGATGCGCGCGAACGTCTGGAACGTGCTCGCCCCGTCGAGCGATGCCGCTTCGATGAGGTCGGCCGGCAGGTCCCGGAAGTAGCTGAAGAAGAACAGGGCGCTCCAGCTCGCGAAGAACGCGCCGTAGGTGAGCGTCAGTCCCCAGGTCGTATCGAGATATCCGCCACCCATCAGCTTGCCGAGGTCCAGCGCCTGGTCGAACGAGGGGATGACGAGCGCGGCGATGGGGATGGTCAGCCCGCCCACAGCAAGGGCGATGAGCGCCCGGCGTCCGGGCACCGGGAGCTTGGCGAAGGCGTATCCGGCCAGGGTGCCCAGGAGCGTCGCGAGTGCCGCGCCCGGTAGCGTGATGGTCATGGAGGTGGCGATGGCGCCACCCAGGTCGACGGAGTTCCATGCATCAGCGAAGTTGTCGAGCGTGAACGCACCACCGATGCCGGACGGGTCGGCGAGGAATCCCTGGTCCGTCTTGAGGGCGACGCGGACGACCCACAGCAACGGGAACAGGACGGCGAGGCAGGCAACAGCCATGACCACGCGCGAGCCCCAGCGCATGGTGGCGCTCTCCTTCACGGCCTCACCACTCGTCCGTGCCCCGGATCCGCCGGTATGCGAACTGTGCCGCGAGCAGCAGGAACACGACCAGCACGCCGATGATCGCGATGGCCGAGGCAAGCCCCAGCCGGCCCGTCTGGACACCCGACTTGTAGACCAGGTAGTCGAGGGTCACCGAGCCGGTGCCGGGGCCGCCCTGGGTCAGGCCCAGGATCCAGGGAAAGAAGGAGGTGACCGTGCCGATGGTCAGCAGCAGCAGCCAGAAGCGGGTGACGGGTGCCAGTGCCGGCCGATAGATGTGCCAGACCAATTGCCGCCAACGGGCACCGTCCACGACCGCGGCCTCGACATAGTCCTTCGACAGCGAGGACAGACCGGCGGAGTACAGCAGCACGCCGGTGCCCATCGTCGCCCACGCGATGACCGTGATGATGGTCGGCAGCACCAACGTCTCGGAGGTCAGCCATGGCTGCGCGAGAACGCCCAACTGCAGGCCCCGAAGCGCCTCGTTGATGGGTCCCTGATCAGCCAGCACGATGCGGAAGGCGCGACCCACGATGAGCGCCGGCAGGAGCGCCGGCAGGAACAGGATGGCACGCACGACGTTGGCCGACCGGCGACCGTGGATGATGACCGCGAGCGCGAACGGCAGCCCGACCCACACGAACAGGCCGAGCGTGAGGGCGATGGTGTTCTCGATGGCGCGCTGGAAGTCGGGCCAGTCGAGCAGGAACCGGAAGTTGTCGATGCCGTTGAAGGTCGGCGCCTGGAACCCGTCGTACTTGGAGAAGGCATAGACGCCCAGACGGGCGATGGGCGCGTACACGAAGACCAGGACGAGGACGAGGAGGGGCGCCACGAACAGCAGCCCCTCGAGTCGAGGTCGCCAGCGGTCGCCGCGTGACGAAGGCCGGCCACTCGGCTGAGTGACCGGCCCGCTGTCGAGCGTCATGGATGCTGGGCCGGGTGGCCCGCGATCAGCTCCCCTGCTGCGCCTGGAGGCTACTGAGGAACCCCGCGAGGTCACCGGACACGATGGCCTGCGTCAGCTTCTGGAACGCATCACCCTGTGCGGCGGCACTGAACTGGTTCTGGATGACGTCCGATGCACCACGCGCATCGATGACGCCCTGGATCGCCTCGGCGCCCGCGCTGGCGTACTGCGCCAGGTCGACGTCGCTGCGATTGGGGAACTGGCCGCTCTCGGAGAGCAGGATCGACTGTCCTTCCGCGCTCGCAAGGAACGCGATGAACGCCTTGGCCAGCTCCGGGTTCTGGGACGCGGCGTTGATGCCGTAGATGAGCGTCGGGTTGAAGAACTGTCCGTCACTGGTCGCGTCGTCCCGCTTGGGAGCACCGAACACGCCGTAGCCGTCCGGTCCGATGGCCGCCGCGTCCCACTGCTTCCAGTTGGCGATGGAGGTGATGACCCCCGGGATCATCGCGATCTTGCCGTCACCGAACAGCGACGCCATGTCCGTGAACGACTTGTCGGCGTAGTCGGTATTCCAGTAGCCAGCCTGGAACATGTCCTCGACCGGCTGGAGTGAGGCAAGGACCCGCGGATCGGTCAGCGGGATCTCACCGGCGCGTACCTTGATGACGTCGTCGGCGCTGAAGTACTGGGGCGAGAACGAAGACCACGCCCACCATGCCAGGAACGAGTCGACGCCCGAGGCCGCGACGGGCGTGATGCCCGCTGCCTTGAGCGCATCAGCAGCCGCGGTGAATTCCGCCCACGTCGTGGGCGGCTTCGCAGGGTCGAGACCGGCCTGCTCGAACAGGGCCTTGTTGTAGTACCAGATGACACCCTGGCCGCCGATCGGCACGCCCGCGAAGGTGTCCGGGTCGGCTGGATCGATGAGGCCACCGGACCAGCCGCTCAACTCATCGCCGAGAGCGCCCCAGTCGGCTTTGGTGGTCGGCGTGAGTGCCGGGAAGACGGGTGCGTGGTTGAGGCCCGGCAGCATCTCGACGATGTCGCCGAGCGTCCCGGCGCGCGCCCGGGTCGTGGCTGCCGAGACGAAGTCGGCGAACGGGACTGCGTCGAACGTGATGTGGGTGCCCGGGTTCTGGGCCTCGAACGACTGCCGGGCGGTCTCGAACCCCTTGCCCAGTCCCGTCGTCAGGTCGGCGACGTCCCAGCCGAAGAACGAGGCATCACCGGTGACGGCCCCCGTCGCGCCGGATGCGGCCGGGGACTGGGCGCTGACCGCGCCCGCGCCGAGCGTCGCGGCCATGACGGCCGTGAGTGCCAGGGCTGTCACTGCCCGCTTGTGGTAGCTGTGCGACTGGGTCGTCCCCGTGTCGCGGATGGTGCCGATGGGCATCGTGCTGCTCCTCCCTGCGGGCCCGGCCGAATGCTGGAACCGATACCAGTCAACGGTACCATCGCGCGGCATCCGGCGTCTCCCGTTGGAGTCTCCGCGCCGCTGCGGTCCTGGTCTACTCCTCGCGTGCCCGTGCCTCAGCGAGCTCGCGCGACAGCACCGCGCCGATTCGGTCGACGATGCCGACCACGAGGGCATTGCCCATCGTGAACGCTCGCCGGCCCTCGGGCATCCCCGTGGCGGTCCAGTCGTCCGGGAACCGGTTGAGGCGCTCCAATTCACGGGGCGTCAGCCGGCGGTAGCCGTCACCGGTCGCGACCACGTGCTTGAAGCGAGACGGTGTGGCGCCACCTTCCGCCGTGAGGATGGTCCGCGATGGTCCGTCGAGCGGATCGGGGAACGGCACGGCTCCCTCGACGTAGAGGTATGGCGTACCGCTCCCTTTATGCTCGCGCGGCTCACGCTTGGCACCCTTGAGATGGCGCCATGTATCGAGTTGGGTGCTCGGGATGCGATACGCGGCCGACACGTCCGCATCCGGCTCGAGGATGTCGCCGAGGTTGGTCCGCGGCCCGTCATACGCTGGCGCCAGGTCCGCGGTCCAGACCTGCCGATGCGCGGCGTAGCCAGCGTTCCGGAAGACGCTCTGGCCCGTCCGTGCCCCGAACGACTCCGTGATGTCGGCAGCATCACCGTCAAGTGTGATGGTGGGCGTCCAACCGAAGCCCGGTCCGGCCATCACCGGCAGCGCGCGACCGATGATGCCGCCGTTCAGCACCGCGTCGGGGTCTCGCGGGATCGATGTCGACCGGCGACCCACGATGTACACCCGTCGTCGACGCTGCGGGAAGCCGTAGTCGGCGGCATTGACGACCCGCCATTCGACCTCGTAGCCAAGATCGTTGAGGGTCGCGAGCATGATGGCGAAGTCCCTGCCCCGCTGGGAGGCGGGCGACTTGAGCAGCCGGTCCACGTTCTCGAGGAAGACGAACGGCGGACTCCGCATCCCGAGCAGCCGATGGATCTGCCACCACAGGACACCTTTCCGGCCCTGGAGCCCCTGGGCCTGGTTGAGCGTCCGGGCCACGGAGTAGTCCTGGCACGGGAATCCACCGACCAGGAGCTCGTGCTCGGGAAGGTCGGCACGCCCAGCTTCGACCTCGTCGAGCACATGTCCGATGTCATCGCAGGTGTGTCCGGGATGGTCACCGAAGTGGCGGACATAGCAGTCGAATGCGTGCTGCTTCCGGGTCGATGGCTCCCACTGGTTGGCC
>JBBSOS010000208.1:0-5556 GCA_038259505.1 Candidatus Limnocylindrales bacterium
CACTTCATGCTCAAGGAGATGCACGAGCAGCCGGTCGCTGTCCGCTCGGCGATCACCGGCCGGATCCACGACGACGAGGTACGACTCGATGAGCTGGGTCCGGTCATGGCTGCCATCGGCCGGGCCACCCGCATCGAGCTGATCGCGTGCGGCAGCGCCGCCTATGCCTCGGCCATCGCGGCAACGGTGCTGGAGAGCTGGACGGGCCTGCCGGCACGCTGGAACATCGGATCCGAGTTCCGCTACAGCCCTCCGCCGCTGGACGACCGGACGCTGGTCATCGCGGTCACCCAATCAGGGGAGACGGCGGATACGCTGGCGCCAGTCAAGCTCGCGCGAGAGCGTGGTTGCGCGGTCATCGCCATCACCAACACGGTCGGCTCTGCCATCACCCGCGAGGCGGATGCGGTGTTGTTCCTCCAGGCTGGGCCCGAGATCTGCGTGGTGGCGACCAAGACGTTCGCGACCCAGGTGACGACCCTGGTGCTCCTCGCGGCCGCGATCGCGCGGGCCCGTGGCACCCTGGATCCGGCGCTCGAACGGGAGCTCGTGCTGGCACTCCGGGCATTGCCGGACCAGGTGGAGCGGGCGCTCGTCATGGCCCAGCCCGCTGCAGAGCTCGCCCGGCGGTACGTCAACGCCCACGGCTTCATGTTCGTAGGTCGCGGTACCACCTACCCGGTGGCCCTGGAAGGTGCCCTCAAGCTCAAGGAGGTCAGCTATGTTCACGCGGAGGGCTACGCGGCCGGGGAGCTGAAGCACGGTCCCATCGCGCTGCTCGATGCCGAGGTGCCCCTGGTGGCCGTCGCCACCCGCTCGCCGCTCCAGTCGAAGCTCATCAGCAACGTCATGGAGGGCCGTGCCCGCGACGCGCGCGTGCTCATGGTGGCGACCGAGGGCGACGATGCGGTCCGGGAGTTCGCCGATGACATCCTGTGGGTCCCGGGGACCATCGAGGCGCTCAGCCCCGTCCTGGCCATCATCCCGCTCCAGATGTTCGCGTATCACGTGGGCGTCCTGCGGGGCACGGACGTGGACCAGCCGCGCAACCTGGCCAAGTCAGTGACCGTGGAATGAGCGCACGCCGACGGGCCTGCGCCTGATGGATGCCCCGGAGGGCACCACCGAGCTGGGCATCGACATCATCAAGGTCGACCGCATCCGGGCGGCACTTGCCCGGTTCGGCGAGCGGTTCCCGAAACGCATCCTGACCGATACCGAGCGTGCCTACGTCCGGGACCGACCCGAGAACCTCGCCGGACGATGGGCCGCCAAGGAAGCCGTGAGCAAGGTGCTGGGCCTGGGCGTCCGGGGCGTCGGCTGGCGGGAGATCGAGATCATCCGTCTGCCGACCGGACAGCCCACGGTCCGGTTGCATGACCGCGCCCGGCGGCGTGCCGACCAGTTGGGCATGAGTCGGGTGGCCGTATCCATCAGCCACGAGCGGGAATATGCGGTGGCCATCGCGTTCGGCATCCGGACCCAGGGCGGCATGTTCGTGTTCCCGGCGGACATGGAAGCGCGCCTCGATGACCGGGAACGCCAGATCCTGGCCCGCATGAGTCGACTGCGGGAGGTGGCGATCGTCGGTGACCAGCACCCTGGGGACATCGCCCACGAGCCGGTGGCCGACACAGCGGCTGAGACGTGAGCCGGTCTGACGGCCGCTCCGCATCGGCCACCCGGATCGACGCGCAGCTCGTGGCGCCGTTCCTGCCGGACCGGCCCACCAACGGCCACAAGGGGACCTTCGGCTCGTTGCTCGCCATCGCCGGGTCGCTCGACTGGACCGGAGCCGCGCTGCTGTCGGGAACGGCGGCGCTCCGGACCGGCGCAGGCCTCGCCATCATCGCGGTGCCGGCATCACTCCAGCCGATCGTCGCTGGACGGGTGCCGGAGCTCATCACCCTGGGCCTGCCCGAGAGCGAGCCGTGGACGGTCGATGCCGCCGCCGCCATCGCCGCCATCGCGGCCCGGCCGCACACCGGCATGGTCGTCGGCCCCGGGTTGCGACCCGGGCCGGCCACCACCGACCTGGTGCTGCGCCTCGTGGCGGGCCAGGGGGTATCGGAGCAACCGGACCGGGCCGGCGCCGAGACGGTGCCCGCACCGGTGGTCGTCGACGCCACCGCGCTGAACGCCCTCGCGGCCACCGAGGAGTGGTGGGAGCGCCGGGTGCGACTGTGTGTCCTGACCCCGCATCCGGGCGAGTTCGGACGCCTCGATGGCGCTCCGGTCGGGCCCGATGCCGCGCAGCGGGTCGAGCGCGCGAGCGCCGCCGCCGGTCGTTGGGGCACGGTGGTCGTGCTCAAGGGTGCGCACACCGTGGTCGCGGCGCCAGACGGGCGCGTGGCCAGCAGCTCGGTCGCGAACCCGGCCCTGGGCACCGGCGGTACCGGCGACGTGCTGTCGGGCATCATCGGCTCGTTGCTGGCCCAGGGGGTGCCGACGTGGGAGGCGGCCTGCCTCGGCGTCTACCTGCATGCCTCCGCCGGTGACCGGGTCCGTGAGCGCCTCGGCGATGCCGGCCTGCTGGCATCGGACCTGCTGGCCGAGATCCCGCGGGTCCGGCGCGAGCTCCAGCGCCAGCGGACGGGCGGTGACCGACGCATCGGCTTCGCGCCACGGTGATCCCGAGGCGCGAACCATCGCGTGGGCGGGGACCCGGGTCGGGCCCGCCGGCCGCCCATCGATGACCATCGGCGACCGGTTGCGATCCGCCCATCTGCCGCCGCTCACCCGGTCGATGTGGCTGGAGATCGATGTCGCCGCCCTCAGGGCGAACCTGCGCGTCATCCGCGGGCTCGTGGCAGCCGGGACGGCCGTCTGGCCGGTGGTGAAGGCCGATGGCTATGGCCACGGAGCGGAGGTCGCGGCACGCGCGTTCGTGGCCGGCGGCGCCGATGGTGTGTGCGTGGCGACCCTGGAGGAAGCGATCGCACTGCGACACGCGGGCATCGACGTCTCCGTGCTCATCCTGTATCCGGTGCCGCCGGGTACCAGCCGGGCTGCCGCTGGCGAGGGTTTCGAGCTGGCGGTATCAACCGTCGACGGTGCCCGGCTGCTCGCGGAGGAGTGGCGGGCGGCGGGCGGGGCATCGGACGGTCTCGTGCTCCGCGTGCATGTCGAGGTCGAGACCGGGCTCACCCGCATGGGCATCGCACCGTCGGGGATGACGTCGGTGCTGGAGTCCCTCCGGCGCGCGGGCATCACGGTCGCGGCCATCTGGTCGCACCTGGCGACAGCCGAGGACGGCGACGCTTCGGGCGTCCAGGAGCGGCGGCTCGCGCAGGTCGTCGAGACGGACACGACCGACCAGCCCCGGCGGAGCCACCTCGCGGCGACCGGGGGCCTGCTCACGGGCCGGGGGCTGGCGGGATCCCTCGTGCGACCCGGCCTCATCGCGTACGGCGTCGCCCCGTCGCTTGACCTGCCGCTGCCGTCCGGGTTCCTGCCGGCCATGCGCCTGAAGGCCACAGCGTCGCGGATCCTCGAGGTGCCGACCGGTACGACGGTGGGCTACGGCGGTACGTGGTTGGCCGCACGACCGTCCCGGATCGCCACCCTGCCCGTGGGCTACGGCGACGGCTACGTGCGCGCCATGTCGGGGGCTCCGGTGCTGGTTCGGGGCGTGCGCGCCTCCGTCGTCGGGGCCGTGTCGATGGATGCCCTGACGGTCGACCTTACGGACATCCCTGCCGCGGGGCCGGCGGACGAGTTCGTGCTGCTGGGGCCCCAGGGCCACGATGCCATCACGGCCCTGGAACTGGCGCAGGTGCGCACCAGCATCCCGTGGGAGGTGCTGACGTCGATGACGCGGCGCCCGACCCGGGTGTACGATGCCGCGGTCGGTCTTCTGGGCGTGCGGACGCTGGCCGGCGAGACCTTGGTCCAGGGAGCGTCGTGGTCGTGACGGCGTTCGGAGGCGTCGCATGCCGCAAGCGCCGGGTCGGTCCAGGGAGCGCTACGTCGAGGAGAGTGGTGGAGGGCGGGTTCCGTGGCCCGTCGGCGCCTGCTGCGAGGGTGACTTGGTGCACGTTGTGATGCGGCGGCGCGCGATCGGAGCAGGTCCCGGGAAGCGTGCGCGGGCATGAACCTCGGCCGTCTGCCGGAGCCCGAGACCAGTGATGACCTGGTCGAGTTCGTGGCGCGTGAGATCCAGATCCGGGGCCTGACCGAGGCCGCGGTGATGTTCCTCGAATCGAGCCGGACCTATGGACCACTCGGTGGGCAGGCGATGCTGTTCTTCGACCCCGTGCTGCGCTCCCTGTTCGGTGGCGACCTGGCCGAAGCGCAGCGCGTGCTCGCTGACGACGACGGCATCGAGCGGCTCATCGAGCGGCTCGAGGAGGTCGACGAGGACCAGGTCCTCGACGCCTGAGGCCCGGCACCCGGAACTTCGGGCCGGATGACGTCTACCATGCCGCTGTGAGCCCGGTCCCGCTCGCCTTCTTCACCATCGACCATGGCACCGCCTCGACCGCGGTGACACTCGTCGCGCCCCTCGAGGGTCGCTTCCGGATGCTGGCAGCCGGGGTCGCACCGTGCGGCACGGACGAGGACGCGCTGCTCGAGGATCTCGTCCTGCGGGTGGGGGCCATCGAGCCCGGTCTCCTCGAGTCACCGGATGGATGGCGGGACTGGGCGCGTCTCGGATCGGCCACGCACCCGGCTCGCCGGGTGCTCTGCGTCGCACCCACCGACGAGACGGCGGCGGACGTGCAGCGGGCATTCACCGGCGCTGGGTGGGAGGTCGCTGGCCGGATCACGGCCGAGCGGCTGGACCCGCTCGTCGCGCTGACAGCATGCCTCGACCCGAACCTCTCGGTGATCGCGCTTGGTTCCGGTGACACGGAGTCCGAGGCAGCCCTGCGTGGCCGACTGGGCCCGCTGGTCGCTGCCGCCCTTGGTCGTCGGCCGGACCTGACCGTGCTGGTGTGTGGTCCGCCCGGGGACTGGGTCGAGCTCCCGACCGGGAGCATCATCCGGCTGCCGGGGGCGGAGCACGTCGGCGAGCCCATGGACAGCGACCTGCGGACGGCGCTCGAGACGCTCGACCTGCCCCCACCGCCCGAGCGAGCGGGGACCGCCATGGCGACCATGAGGCGTGACCGCGACCTGCCGGACGGTCGCCTGACCCTCCGCCGGGCCGTTGCCACGCTCGCGACCCTGCTCGACCGACGGATCGAGGCCGTCGACATCGGTCACAGCGGTGGGGTGCGGATCCTCGCCTCCCCGACCGGCGTCATCGGCCAGCTGTCATCCGCGGATGCGGCGCTCATCCCCGCGACGGCACTCGATGACCCGGCGCAGGTGGATGACATCGCCCGCTGGAGCGCCATCCGGTCGGACCCCTTCTCGCTCGCGGACCGGCTGCGCAATCTTCGCCTGTCGCCCTGGCGTGACCTTGCGGGCGACGGCGCCCGCCTCCGGCTTGCCGCCCTGCGGGCCGCGCTCGCGCGTCTCGACCGGCAATGGCGCGACCCGGAGGCCCGCCACCCCGCGCCCAGTGCCGACATGCTCATCTGTGCCGGCGGCGCGTTCGCCGCCTACCAC
>JBBSOS010000209.1:0-5542 GCA_038259505.1 Candidatus Limnocylindrales bacterium
ACCAGCGACGGCGGGGCGAGCCGAGCCGGGACGGCGCGCAGCGGTGGGGCCCCGGGGCCCGCGCGGCTCGCGGTGTCGCGGGCTCGGGGTGCCTTGCCGGTGATCCACATCCCGAATTCCTCGGCGGCACCCGTCGCTCCACCCGCCAACCCGGTGACCACGACATCGTGTCCGGACGCGTGCAGGATGCGCGCCACGTTGATGCCCTTGCCCCCGGCGACCAGACGCACCGAGCGGACCCGGTGACTCTCACCCGGTCGCAACACATCCACGCCGTAGGTCACATCCAGGGCCACGTTCAGCGTGACCGTGAGGATCATCCGAGGATCACGGACCGCGTAAGCGCCCGGGGGTGGTCGGGATCGAGACCCCGGTCGACAGCCATCGCCACGGCGGTTCGCTGGGCGACCACGAGCGCCGCCATGGGGTCGATCCCGGCGTGCCGGACGAAGGTGGCACCGGTCCGCCGCACCACGTCAGCCAGCCCGGGCGGTGGGTCGCCGAACATCCAGGTCGCCCGGTTCGGCTCGGCGACACTCACCGGTCCGTGCCGGTACTCGGCCGCGGAGTACGCCTCCGTCCACGCCTGGGCGGCCTCGCGCAGCTTGAGGGCGGCCTCATGGGCGATACCGATCGTCCAGCCTGTGCCCAGGAAGCTCACCTGTGTGGCGGCCACGAACGGCTCGACCGGGATTTCCAGCGCCCGCTCGGCATCCCTGGCGACATCTCCGATATCGTGTCCCAGGGAGGCCCGGAGCAGGGCCAGGGTGGTGGTCGCGAAGCGGGTCTGGACCACAGACCGTTCGTCTGCGTACTCGAGCGCCACGAGGATGTCGGCCGCGGAGCCGATGGCCGTGCCTGGATCGCCCGTGATGGCCACGGTCGGCACGCGACCCCGCACGTCCGCGAGGGCCTCGAGGATCTCCGTGGTCGTGCCGGACCGGGTGATGGCCACGATCCGGTCATAGGCGCGGGCTCGCGGCAGCTCGGTCGCCGAGAAGGCGTCGGTCCAGCCGTCGCCCTGGGCTTCCCGCAGCGCGGCGTAGCACATGGCCATGAACCAGGAGGTACCACAGCCGATGACCGCGACCCGTTCTCCCTGCCTCGGCAGCGCCGCCTTCGTGTCCGCATGCGCCGCCGCAGCAGCCGCCTGGCGCCAGCGGTCCGGTTGGCTCGCGATCTCGGCGTCGACGAATCCGCTCACTGGTGCACCATCCCCACCCCCGACCCCGTGTTCCTCATGACTCGCGAAGCTCCACGGAGTATCGATAGCGATCCCCACGGAGCGTGCTGCGGCAATACTCGATGATGGCGCCCGCGGCATCGAACGCGATCCGCTCGACCCGCAGCGCCGGGTCCCGACGGGCGCCGCCCAGGACCGCCGCCTCGGCCGCTGTGAGCAGCACCGGCTCGAAGGTCTCCCGCGCCCGGACCGGCCGGACGCCATACACCTCAGTGAGCGTGTCATACAGGCGGGCACGCGTGAAGTCGACGCGCTCGAGCCCGGGGAACCGGCCCGCAGGCAGGTAGCTGGTCTCGGTCACGAGCGGGTCGTCATCGGCGAGGCGGATGCGCGAGAGCGCCACCACCACAGCGGCGGCTGGCAGGTCCAGATGCTCCGCCACCTCCTGGGAGGCGGTCTCGACCCGGAGGTCCCTGACCCGCGTGCCGGGCCGCATCCCGTGCCGTTCGATCTCCCTGCTGAAGGTGTAGAACCCGCCGAGGGAGTGCTCGACGGGTCGCGCCCGGACATAGGTGCCGAGGCCCCGCCGGATCTCGAGCGCTCCGTCCGTGATGAGCCGGCCGAGCGCCTGGCGCACGGTCGCGCGACTGACCCCGTATCGCGCCATCAGTGCCAGCTCCGTCTCGACGCGGTCCCCGGGCACGAGCTCGCCCCGTGCGAACTGGTCACGAAGGTCGAGCACGATCCGCTGGTAGAGCGGCAGCCCCGGCGCCTCGACCGCCACGCACCACCCCTTTCTCGTGATCCCGCCAGCGTGTTCGGGGACGGGACGATCACCGATGACGTCCGGACGTCCGGATGACCCCGCGATGGTAGCAGCCCTGGCCCCAGCGACCGGCGGGTTGTCGTTGCTCAGCGACCGGCGGGTCGACCCGACATCGGAGTCGTCCTGATAGGGAGCGGCCACGGGGATGCCTGGCCGAGCCAGGGGGCCCCTGGTCGTCGGAGTCAGAAGGGGCTCCGGCGACCTCACCAGGACAGATGTCGGTCCTGGCGACCTAACGATCGTCCTGGGACCCGCAATCAGCCACATGTCCGCCCACAGCGACCCTACGACGGCCGATCCGGTCCGATGGCTGCCAGACGTGCGCCACGGCCGACATCAGCCAGTTCGCTCCCGGCACAGGTCGCCAAGCCAGTGCATGTGGCAAGGCCTGTCCCTTGACAACAGTGCCCCATGCAGCGATACAAGCCGTGGCCTGGCCTGCCATCGGCCGCCCGAGGTCAGATCGCGAGTAAGGTCGGCCTGCCCGGACAACTGGCAGAGTGGCGCCAACGAAGAGACGGTCCAGCAATTCGCCGAGGGTGTGTCCGGGACCCATCGGACCTGACGCGAGTGACCCATGTCGGACCTGACGCGGGCCGGATCGGGGCCCCGTCGGACCTGACGCGGGCCGGATCGGGGCCACGTCGGACCTGACGCGGGCCGAATCGGAGCCCGCGACCGACTGCGCAGGGGTGTTGGTCCCGCTTGACGATCCTGTCAGTATGAGGTCCGGACGTCCGTACGTCCCATCGTGGCGACACCGGAGGAGGAAGTGAGCATGATCGGTCGGATCCCAGCGCGCATGGGCGCGTACGGAGCCCTTGGGGGGAGTGCGCTGCTGGTCGGATCCATGCTGGTGACGGGCGCCGTGCCCGCGCTGGCCCAGGACGGCAGCGCGGAGCCGGGCACCAGCGCCGCCGCGATGGCCAGCGGCGCGGTCGACTGCACCATCCCCGGCGAGAAGAAGACCTACGGCTACATCAGCCCCGGCCCCGACACCTGGTATCAGCGGGATGTCGACGGCTTCTCGTTCGGCGCGAACGCGGATGGCCATGACGTCGTGGTCCTCAACTCCGAGTACGACGCGGAGAAGGAGATCGCCAACATCGAGTCGCTCATCAACCAGGGCGTCGATGGCATCAGCATGTTCTCGTCCACGGCCGCGGGCGCGGCGCTCGCCGCCAAGCGCGGGCAGGAGGCAGGCATCCCCGTCGTCGTCACCGACAGCGTGGGGACCGTCATCGACTCCGGCCAGGAGGTCGTTGCCGCCGTCGACTTCGACTGGGAGGGCATGGGCAAGCAGTACGCCCAGTGGATGGCGGATACCTACCCCGGTGAGGGGTTCGTCATCCTCACCGGCTTCCTCGACTCGCCGCCCAGCCAGCTCATCAACAAGGGCATGACCGAGGAGGCGGAACGACTTGGCCAGAACAAGCTCGTGGCGGTCAAGGAGACCAAGTACAGCCCGGACGAGGCGGTCTCGATCGCCCGTGACCTGATGCTCGGCGGCGACGAGTTCGGCCTGATGTTCGTGATGGACGAGGACATGGCAGCGGCCGTCATCCGGATGCTCGGCAACGAGGGCTACCTGGACAACCCCGTGAAGGTCTTCGCCCAGAACGGATCGACGGCGGGCATCCCGCTCATCAAGGACGGGACACTCAAGTACACCATCAGCAGCTCGCCCGGCTGGGAGGGCCTGGTGGCCTACCTGGCGCTCGACAACCACGTGCAAGGCTGTTCCACGGACATGAACCAGCGGCTGGTGCTGCCGGTCATGCCCGTGACGGAGGCGAACATCGACGACCCCGCGCAGGTGGTGCCGTGGGAGCCGGCCGACCTGATGTGGGACCTGACCCGGACCTACTTCCCGCAGCTCATGGCGCCACGCGGGTCCTGAGCGACCCTGTGGTCCACGGTTCGGTGGTCCACGGCCCGGAGCACGTCCATCGGGACGGCTCCGGGCCAACGCTTGCCCTGGAGCACATCTCCAAGCGCTACGGCGCCACGCGCGCGCTCGTGGACGTCAGCCTCACGCTGCGATCGGGCGAGGTGCACGCGCTGGTCGGGGAGAACGGTGCCGGCAAGTCGACCCTGATGAAGGTGCTGGCAGGAGCGGTCGCGCCCGATGCCGGCAGGATCGTCATCGCGGGCACGACGCGAGTGCGCCTGACCCCGCGCGATGCCATGTCCCTGGGCGTCAGCATCGTGTACCAGGATGCCGACCTCGTTGGCAGCCTCACCGTCGCCCAGAACGTATTCCTGGGCCAGGAGCCGGTCGGTCGGCTGGGACTCGTGGACGGCGCCACCCAGTCCCGGATCGCACGCCGTGTCATCGACGAGCTGGGCGTGGACCTCGACCCGGATACCCTGGCCTCGAGGTTGTCTCCGGCCCAGCGGCAACTGACCCAGATCGTGCGAGCCCTCCGGACGGAACCGCGGGTGCTGGTCATGGACGAGCCCACCACATCCCTGGGACGCTCCGAGGTGCGACACCTCATGGACGTCATCAGGCGGCTCGCGGGCACGGGCATCGGCATCATCTACATCTCGCACCTGCTCGACGAGGTGCTGGAGATCGCAGACCGGGTCACGGTCCTCAAGGACGGGCACACGGTCGCGTCGCGGCCCGCAGCCGGATGCACGGCCGCCGACCTCGCGACGCTCATGGTGGGCAGGACCGCGGCCGCCTTCTTCACCCGCGACCGGATCCCCGTTGGCGACGTGGTCCTGCGGGCGAGCGGCATCACTGGCCCGGGCATCCCGGAACCGGTCAGCTTCGAGGTGCGACAGGGTGAGGTGCTTGGCTTCGGTGGCCTCGTCGGAGCCGGCCGCACCGAGCTGATGGAGCTGCTGTTCGGGTCGGCACGTGCGAGATCGGGGCAGATGTCGGTCGATGGCAGGGTGGTCCGCATCGACAGTCCGCACCAGGCCGTGGCCGCCGGGCTGGGCATGGTCACCGAGGACCGGGCCGGCTCCGGGCTGTTCCGCGGCCGCAGCATCCGGGAGAACCTGGCCACGGCATGGACGGAGTTGCGGGGGCCGGTGGTTCGTGGCGAGCACGAGCTGGCGAGCCGACTCGTGGACACCCTGGGTATCGTCACCGCGGGTGTCGACCAGGAGGTCAGCAGCCTGAGTGGCGGCAACCAGCAGAAGGTCGTCATCGGCCGATGGCTGGCCATCGACGCATCGGTGCTCATCTTCGACGAGCCCACCAAGGGAGTCGACATCGGCGCGAAGCAGGAGATCTACCGCCTCATCGGTGACCTGTTGCGCGACGGCAAGGCGGTGCTGCTCGTGTCCTCCGAACTGCCGGAGTTGCTGTCATTGAGCGACCGGATCGCCATCATGCGCGGCGGCCGCCTCGTTGGCATCGTCGATGCATACGGCGCGACCGAGCAGGACCTCATGCGCGCCTTCCTGGGCGTGACCGATGACTGAGGAGGCGGCGCTCCCACAGGGTCCGCGAACACCCCAGCCGGTGCCGGGCACGAGCTCCCGGGGGACCGGCCTGCGCGCATTCATCGCCGCCA
>JBBSOS010000210.1:0-5411 GCA_038259505.1 Candidatus Limnocylindrales bacterium
CCAATGAGGCGTTCCTGGCCAACAGCGTGCCTCAGTTCCAGCAGACGCTGGAGGCTGCCTACGGTCCCTTCGAGACGTACCTGCAGGAGATGATCGCGGGCACCAAGTCACCACAGGATGTAGGTGACGCGCTCGACGAGCAGTTCAACCTGAGCGCCAAGGATCTCGGCCTGCCGGGATTCTGACCCTCGCGAACCGACACTTCAGCGCTTCTGCCCTGCCCCACGTCGGTGACCATGCCGTGTCACCATCGCCGGGCAGGCTCCTGCCTTGACCCGGATTCGGGCAGGCGCTGTCGATGATGGGTCCGCGCCGCATGCGACCTGGAATCTGGCTCGCGGTGCCAGCGATCACCCTCGTGGTCATGTTCTATGTCATCCCCAACGTGCTCAACTTCGTGCTCTCGTTCACGGACTGGAGTTCCCGGCGCCCAAACCCGCAGTTCATCGGGACGGACCGCTTCGAGGAGTTGCTGGGCGACGAGGATGTCTGGAATGCGCTGTGGACGACCCTCAGGTTCGCCATCATCGTCATGGTCATCGAGAACATCGTTGCCCTGTCACTCGCCCTGGGACTTGAGAAGTCGTCCCGGTTCAACACTGGCATGCGCACCGTGTTCTTCCTGCCGGTGCTCATCTCGCCACTCGCCGCGGGATATGTGTTCCTGGGCATCCTGCAGACGCAGGGCGCCCTCAACGGCATCCTTGGCGGCTTCACAGCACTGGTGGACCTGCCGGTACCAAGGATCGAATGGCTGGCCGATAGCACCTGGACGCTCGTGCTCATCGCCTGTATCCATGGCTGGAAGTACGGCGGTATCCACATGCTGATCTACATCGCGGGCCTGAAGGCGATCCCGCACGAGGTCATTGAAGCGGCGCGGATCGATGGCGCCGGACGCTGGGACACGATCCGCCGGGTGAAGATGCCCCTGCTGGCACCGGCCTTCACGTTCAATATCGCCCTGACGCTCGTCGGCGCCCTGTCGATCTTCGACATCATCATTGCCACGACACGTGGTGGGCCCGGGCGCGCCACCGAGGTCCTGAACATGGTCGTGTTCCAGGTGTTCGGATCAGGCCGGTTCAGCTACGCGACGGCCGTGAGCCTGGTGTTGTTCGTGGTTATCCTGTTGGTCGCCTTCCCGCTCATCTGGTTCCTGCGGCGCCGGGAGGTGGTCCTGTGAGCCTCGTGGTAGGACGCAGCCGGAAGCCCATCGACCGGGCCGAGCTTGCGCGTAAGGCGACCCTGATCGTGTTCGCCCTCATGGCGGTGGGCATCCCCGTGTGGCTGGTGCTGGTCAACTCGGTCAAGCCGTTGGGTGAGGCGAACCAGCTTGGTCTCGGACTTCCCCAGGAGTGGTCCGGGCTCGACAACTATTCGACGGTCTTCGAGGATGGCAAGGTCCTACCGGGCCTCCGGAACACGATCTTGATCGCCATCCCGACGGTGTCCATCGTGCTCGTGCTCGGTGGCTTGGCGGCGTGGGTATTCGCTCGTTCGCGCCGTCGGTCCACGTCGCTGCTGTACTACCTGTGCATCACGGGGGTGCTCATCCCGCCGGCAATCGTGGCCTCGGTCCAGGTGCTCCGGACATTGGGGGTCCAAGGGACCCATCCCGGCATCGTGCTCTTTTACTCTGGCGCCTGGATGGCGTTCTGCATCTTCCTGACCACGGGCTTCATCAAGACCATCCCGATCGAGCTCGAGGAGGCTGCCCGGCTCGACGGTGCAGGTTCCCTGACGATCTTCCGCAGGATCATCTTTCCGCTGATGCTGCCGATCAACATCGCAGCTGGCTTCATCCTGTTGCTGTTCGTGTGGAATGACCTGCTGTACGCGTTCTTCATGCTCAGTGGCAAGGACAACCGGACGCTCATCCTCGGCCTGTACAACGTCGTGAGCGGATACCAGTTCCAGATTCGCTGGAACCTCGTGTTCGCGGACGTGGTCATCGTCAGTATCCCGCTTGTCATCTGTTTCATGCTGGCCCAGCGACGCATCGTCGGGGGCCTGCTCGGCTCCGGCACGGACAAGTGAGGATCGCCCGATGAGTCACACCATCCGACGGCCGCGCCCTCATGCAGTCTGGGTGGAGCCACTGGCTGGCGAGTCAGGCGCCCCGTCCCGGCGGATCATCCACGTCGTGGCCATCGGACTCGGGCGTCGGACGGGACCGGTGCGGGTCGGCGTCCGCCCGTCCCTTGGGTACCTCCATTGCGGCAGTCGGGTCGAGATCGACCAAGTGCGGGATGTGCGGGTGCACGCATGGGATGGCACGCGGTGGAGGATCGCCCACGCGACCCTTGACCTGCCCCACATGCCCGAGGCACCTGTGACCGGAGGACCCGTGATGTGGCTCGACGGCGACTGGGCAGATGCTCTCGCGCTGCGGGTCGAGATACGCCGAAGCTGGGTCGACGACTGGTGGCCATCATGGAACCTGGCCGATCTGGGCGTGGTCATCGAGGGTGGCGTCCCGGTCCCGTTCGTCGATGAGCGGGATACTTTACTGGCCGTCGGCAAGGTCTCCGTGGCTCGCCCTCCCGCTGGGGTCACCGTGGTGCGGCGTGCCGCGGAGATCATCTATCGCACATCGGTGCTGGAGGTCGGGTTCCTGTTGGCCAGCCCCACCATGTCGAGGCTCTCGTTCGACCCGGACGGAATCCCGGATCGGCCCGCCGACCTGCTCCGGCACGCGGTCCTGTTCAGCCACACCGGCAACGACCTCGTGGTCGATTCCCAGCATCCGCTGCGTGGCTCGGCCGCGAACGGCCCGAGGTTCACGGGCCTCGACGGTATCGAGCCGCTGGGCTCCCAGACGCGGACCATGAGCGGCCGGACGACCGTGACGGGCCATCGCGTGCGCTATGAGGTCGTTGTGGAGGAGCTGGGGCTTCGCTACGAGCTGACGTGGAGCGTCGAGGCGGATGGCATCCGACTGGATGTCGTCCGATCCGGGGATCGCGACCTGGTCGCTGGTGAATCGAGTGCCTGGCAGGTGCCCTTCGATGCCACGACTGCCATCACCGGCATGACCGCCCGACCCGACCGGCGTGGCGAGGCCGGTCTGGCGACCGGACCGATGCTGGTCCACGCTCCCGGCTTCGGCAACCTCAACTTGACCATCACCGGCGACGCCCTGGTTCGGAGCGAGTCTTTTCGGCCGCAGCTCACGACGACGCTGGAGGTGAAGGTCGGTGAGCGACCCGGTCTGCTGGGTGAGTGGTGGTCTCCGGCCGGGCGATACACAGGGACGGCGACGTTCCGGGTTATACGAGCGGACGTGCCCGAGCTGGTCAGCGATGCGCCGGCCGAGGTCCAGCTGGGTATTAGGCGTTCGGCTCCCTCCGGGTTGTCCTTTCGCATGGACACCGCGACGCTGTCCAACAACTACGCGTCCATCCATGCCACGTTCTGCATGGATCTCTGGGCGTACCTGGCAGTGGCCGTGGGCGACGCGCTGCCGGGTCTATCGTCCCTTGGCCTGGTCACCGACTCCATGGACCGCCACTTCGATGGGGCACCCGGCTACGGAGCCGGCAACACATCGCTCCATTCTGGGCGGGTCGAGGACGAGTACCTGCATACCGAGGTGGCGGTGTTGCTGGCTGCCGCGGTTGTGGCGAGCCGGCCTGAGGGCGCGACATGGGTCGCCGGTCGGACCGCGGAGCTGGCCGCGATGCTGGCCCGGGTCCGGGCACGGGACGTGGACCACGACGGACTCATCGAGGGTGAGCTTCGCCGGGGTCGCAGCGGGCACCGCGAATGGGCCACGAACTGGTGGGACATCATCTCCTTCGGCTGGAAGGATGCGTGGCTGAACGCATGCCTCTACGACGCGCTGATCCGCCTGGAACGGGACGCGCCCGGTGTAGTGGACATGTCGGTTGGTGGGGCCGCGGCTCTTCGTGCGTGGGCTGGTCAGCTGCGCGCAAACTTCCTGCCGACGTTCCGGAATGATGAGACGGGCTGGCTCGCAGGCTGGCGGAGCGAGGATGGACGGCTTCATGACCACGGGTACCTGTTCGTGACCGGGGCGGCCGTCAATGCAGGCCTGCTGGATGACCAGGTTGCCCGCAACATGGTTGATCGACTCTGGGACGCGCTTGCGGCGGCGGGCTTCGACGCGTTCCACCTGGGTCTGCCTGGCAACATCTTGCCTATCCCGGATGCCGACCTTGCAGGTGCCCTGCCCGACCTGCACCACGGCTTCTACGAGAATGGTGCCGCGACGCTGTCCCAGGCGCGCCACTTCATCGGCGCGTTGCAGCGGGTAGGACGGGACGAAGACGCCGACCGGCTGCTGGTCGCTATGCTCGCACGGCTCGCGGATGGCAGCGCGTTCGGGGGCTGCTCGACCGGCGTCGACTGGCGGATGTGGGATGGCACTCGTTGCGGATACGAAGGATTGCTGACAGACCAGTTCGGCGTATTGGTGCCGGCGCTCGACCGTTGGGGGGCACGATGACGGAACAGGTCCGACCCCACGAGGTCGTGGAGCTGTCAGTGGGGGTCCAGAGCGAGTCCCGGGACCTGGCAGATCGCCCGTGCTTGGAGGTCACTGGCCCCGACGGGTTGCTGCGGAGGCGGCCCGCGTTCCTGGCCAGTGGCGGAGGTTTCGCGGCGCGATATGCGTCAGGCGTCGCGGGGAACCACGCGTATCGCTGGAAGCTTAGCGGCGAGCCCATCGTGGGCGCCGAGGCGGGAGTGGTCGAGGTCACGGGCACGTCTGCGGCGACCGGCGTCCTGGCTCACGGTCCGATTCGGGTGGCTGGTGGCGGTCGTCACTTCGAGCACGAGGACGGGACACCGTTCCTGTGGTTGGGTGACACCTGGTGGCATGCACTCTCGCCGCGTATCAGCGACGCTGACCTCCGCGAGTTGGCGGCCCGCCGCGTCGCCCAAGGATTCAACCTCATCCAGCTCGTCATCGGGCCACTGCCCGAGGTCCGGGAGTTCGAGCCCCGAGGCCAGACGGTCGGTGGGTTCGCGTGGGAACCGGGCTGGAGCCGCATCCGTCCCGCGTTCTTCGATGCCGCGGACCGGCGCATCCGGATCCTGCTCAAGGCCGGCCTGGTGCCCTGCATCGTCGGTGCATGGGGATACCACATGGACGACGCGGGTGTCGACGTCATGCGCACCCATTGGTATGAGCTGGTCGCGCGGTACTCGGCCTATCCGGTCGTCTGGGTCATCGCCGGGGAGGCCTCGCTTCCGTGGTACGACCGGCTCTTCCAGCCCGAGACTCCGGGTTATGCGGCCGCCCTCGCCACGAAATGGGCACAGGTTGCGGCGGCGGCCCGCTCCATCGACCCGTGGCATCGACCGATGACCGTGCACCCGAGCCCCGGGGTCGGTGCCTACGCATCGATCGATGTCGTTCCCGACAGCGACCTCACCGATCTGCA
>JBBSOS010000211.1:0-5330 GCA_038259505.1 Candidatus Limnocylindrales bacterium
CGAGCCGGCCCGTGTGGCGTGCTTGCGGGCATTTCACCGGTCGATTGCTCGGCACGGGACCGATCTGACCGCGGATAGCCTCTTCAGCGGCCCCGGCGGGGTGTCCGATCGGCCGGTGTCCGACCGTTCGATCTCTCAGCGATCGATCGTCGCGCGGCCGCGGAGTCGCGCGACGATCGCGGAGTCGCGCGCGGTGCCGCGGATGGCCGGGTCGGGCGCCGCCTTTCACGATGACCTGGGCCCGCTCACTGCACCGGATATCCTCCGCCGGTGGCGCGCCCGCACGACCTCGGTCCCGAAGACCCCTATCGGACGAACGACCTCCATCGGACGAACGACTTCCAGTGGACGAGCAAGCGGCATCGGAGCGGCGGTCGCATCGATCGGGCGGACGTGCTGGTGATGGCGGCCATCCTGCTGGTTGCGCTGGTGAGCCGCGGGTACCGTCTCGACGAGCCGCGCGCGATGTACTTCGACGAGGTCTATCACGCCCGGACCGCTACCGAGTTCCTCCAGGACTGGCGGTACAGCGAACCCCACGACATCTACGAGTGGACCCACCCGCATCTTGCCAAGTACGCGATGGCCGTGGCCATCGCCCTGCTGGGCAACGACCGTGTGGTCGATACCGGTGATCTCGACACCCCGGTGACGAGCGCCCTCGTCCAGCGACCGCAGGTGACCGCCGATGGCGAGCGCGCGTCGACCCTGTGGGTGGCAGGACACGATGGCCTGACCGGCCTGCACGGCTGGCCGGTCCCCTCCCGCGACGTGTCACGCCCGATCGTCGGCCCGGTCACGGCGATGGCCCTGGATCCCGACTCCGGGCTGCTGTACGCGGCGACGCCGACCGGCGTGGTGGAGGTGGACACGGCCACGGACAACGCTGCCGTCGTCAGGACCCTGTTCGAGCGACCCGACATCGTCGATATCGCACTCCTCGGCGACAGCGTCGCGACCCTCTCCACGGATGGCGAGGTCCAGGCCTGGGCGCTCAACGGCAGCCCCATCGCCAGCATCGCCATCCCGGGCGCGGTCACCATCGCGGCCGCTGCGGAGATGCCGCTGGTGGTCGCCGATACATCCCAGGTCACCGATCCTGCCGCGGAAGCGGTCGCGCTCGCGGACCTGACGGGCGACGACGCGTCGGACATCGAGGCGCGACTGCGGACCGACAGCCCATTCGTGGTCCTGTCCGTGGCCCCCGACGCGGACACGACGCAGGCGATCTCGGACGCTGCGGACGATCTGGCCGGGATCCGGGTGGAGTCGCGACCGCTCCTTGCCGTCGGGAGATCGACGCCGACCTCCACGGGACCCGCGGGCGATGTGCGGCTGCTCGATGCCGCCACGCTCGCGGAGGCGACTGAGCTCGCCCTCAGCGATCCCGTCGCGGACATGGTGCTGGTGCCCAGCCTCGACCCGCCGACCCTGTTCGTCGGTGGTGGGGACGCTGTGACCACCATCACCGTGGGCAGCGACGGGCCGTCCGTGTCGGCACCGCTGACCATGCCCGGCGCGGTCACCCGTCTCGCCTGGAACGAGTCGGCGAACCTGGTCCACGTGGCCACGACGACATCGGCCGGCGAGCCGACCGTGGGGGTCATCGAGCCCGATGGGCTGACGCTGTTCGCCGATGCGCCACTGCCGTTCCAGCCGACCGCCCTCGCGGTCCAGGATCTGCCGGACATCCCGGACGCTGCGATACGTGTCGTGGCGATCGCCTCGGACGGCCGGACCGCGGTCATCGACGGTGGCTCCAACGCATGGGCATGGCGCGTGCCCGGCGTGCTGGCGGGCGCCCTGACCGTGCTCTGCCTCTACGTGCTGGCGCGCATCCTCGCGAGCCGGCGCTCGGTGGCCCTCGCCGTCGCGGGACTGGCCCTGCTCGACGGCATGATGTTCGTGACCGCCCGCATCGGCATGAACGATGCCTACGTGGTCCTTGCCATCACTGCGGCGGTGACGGTGTTCGCCAGTCTCTGGCTGGGACGTTGGCAACGACCCTGGGTGGTGGCGATGGGGCTCGTTGGAGTGGGCGTGCTCCTGGGCCTCGCACTCGCGTCCAAGTGGGTCGGCCTGTACGCGATCGGGGGCGTCGGCCTGCTGTTGCTGGCCCGGTCGGGGATCGGTCGTCTGCTCATCCTGGGCAGCATGGTCGGTGCGACCGCGGTCCTCGGCGCCGCAGCCATCGCGACCGGCGACGTGCCCGACTCAGCGGAAAACTGGACGTTCCTGGTGCTGATGCTCGGGCTCACGGCCGCCGTCGGTGCGGCCATCGTCCGACGTCCCCTGGCCTTCGAACCGCATGAGCTGCGCGGTGTGGGAGCGCTGGGCGTGGTCATCGGCGCCCTGCTCATCGGGGCCGGCCTTGTCGCCGCGGGCAGCCCCCTGGTGCTGGTCGGTGGCCTGTCGCTCATCGTCGGGATCGCGCTCATCGTCGTTGGCCGGTCGTCGCCGATGCGGTCACGCACCGCCCTCAACACGGACGGCACGCCCACGTTCCTGCTGCCCGGCCGCCGGGGCGGGGTGCCGTGGATGTTCGCGCTCGGCTGCCTCACGGTCATCCCGATCGGCGTGTACGTGCTGTCCTACCTGCCGTGGGTCGCGCTCGGCAACCAACTGGTCGCTGGCTTCCCGGCCGGACACCACGGCCAGACCCTGCTCGAACTCACCCGGTCCATGTACGAGTATCACGACCAACTGCGGGCGACCCATCCGGCCTCGTCGCCGTGGTGGGCATGGTTGCTGGACCTCAAGCCGGTCTGGATGTACCTGGGTGACATGGCCGGCGGGCTGACGGGCAGCATCTACGACGGCGACAACCCGCTCATCCTGTGGTCGTCCATCGGTGGCCTGGTCTTCACCGGGATGCGCGCGTGGCGCGGGCGTCGACCCGGGGATGCGCTCGTGGTGATCATGTTCCTGGCGCTCTGGCTGCCGTGGGCGCGCATCGACCGGGCGACGTTCCAGTACCACCTCACCGGCAGCCTGCCATTCGCCGTGCTCGCACTCGCGCTGCTGTTGTCGGCGATGTGGCATCGCGGGTCGCCCCTGGCGCTCCTGACCGGGCGCGTCACCATCGTGGTCATGTCCTTCCTGCCGGCGGCCATGTGGCTGCTGCGGGGCCCCCTGTGCGGGCTGTCGGGCGTCGATGATCCGGCGCTGTGCACCACGGGCGGCAGCGGCATCGGGACCGCCGTCGCGCTGGGGCTCCTGGGTGCGCTGCCCGCCTCCCTGGCGTGGCACACCCATGACGGACGCCGGCTCATCGTCGGTCTCGTCGTCGTGAAGACCCTGGTCTCGGTCGCGCTCTATCCCAGCCTGTCGGGCCTGCCCGTGCCGGACTTCATCGCGTCGTGGGCGACCACGTTGCTGCCGACCTGGGACTACGGCTGGCAGTTCGCGGTCAACACCGAACCGGCCGTGGAGCGGTCGCTCATCGGTCTTGACACGTTCGCGATCGGCATGCTGGCGGTCGGCCTGACGGCGGTGACCATGGCGGTCGCGGCACGGATGGCTCCTCACGATCGGACGTCACGAGACGTTAGCGTGGTATGAGCCTGCCACCATTCGAGCTGGTCGTGCGCGAACACGGCCCCACCGTGCTCCGGGTCTGCCGTGCCGTCCTCGGCCCCGATGACGCCGAGGATGCCTGGTCCGACACGTTCCTCGCCGCGATGCAGGCGTACCCCAGGCTCCGACCGGACAGCGACATCCGGGCGTGGCTGGTGACCATCGCCCATCGCAAGGCCATCGACCACGTGCGCGCCAGCGGCCGCCGGGCCATCACCCTGCCCGAGCTGCCCGATCGCGCGGCGCCCGAGGACGCGCGGCGCGATCACGGCTCGGGGGCGCTGTGGGAGGCGCTCCGGGCCCTGCCCCTGAAGCAGCGCCAGACCGTGGCCTATCACTACCTCGTTGGGATGCCCTATCGCGAGATCGCCACCATCGTGGGTGGCTCCGAGGCCGCCGCACGGCGCGCGGCGGCCGATGGCATCGCGACCCTCCGCCGCACCTGGACCGAAGGAGCACTCCGATGACCCTCGACATCCTCGATCACCTCTCCACCGTCGACGCCCCGACAGTCGACCGGCTGCACGCGCGGCTGGAGGCCGACGCTGCTGCGGCGGGACTGCTCGACATCGCCTACCGGACGATCGACTCGCCCATCGGCACCCTGCTCCTGGCGACGACCGAGCAGGGCATGCTCCGAGTGGCGTTCGAGCGCGAGGGCCTCGATAGCGTGCTCGATGGACTCGCGCGGGACGTGAGCCCGCGTGTCCTCCGAGCACCCGGCCGGCTGGATGATGCGGCCCGGGAACTCGACGAGTACTTCAGCAGCCGACGACGGTCGTTCGACCTGCCGCTCGACCTGCGCCTGGCCCGCGGCTTCCGGCGAACGGTGCTCGAACGGCTCACCGACATCGGGTACGGGCGCACGGCGAGCTACGGCCAGGTGGCCGAGGCAGCCGGCAACCCGCGCGCGGCGCGGGCGGTGGGCTCCGCATGCCGCACCAATCCACTGCCCCTCATCGTGCCCTGCCACCGCGTCGTCCGCAGCGATGGCACGATCGGGGAGTACCTCGGCGGCGTCGAGGCCAAGCGGTTGCTGCTGTCGATGGAAGCCGTCGCGTGACCGCCTCGGAGCGGACGTGGACCCTCCTGGGAGCGGATCGGCAGCCGTACCAGAGCCCGGTGCCCGGCACGATCGGTGGTCACCGGGGCAGTCGCATCTATGGCCGCCTTGACTGCCCCGGCGCGCGACGCGCCATCGCCCGCGGCGGCTACGTTCGCCAGCGGGTGTTCTTTCTCGACGAGACGGCGGCGATCGCGGCAGGCTATCGTCCGTGCTGGGAGTGCCTGCGCGGGGCGTACGGGCGCTGGAAGGCCAGCCAGGGGGTTCGATGACCGGAGCGCCACGGCCCCGCGGACCCGTCGTCGGCGAGGACGGCCTCGCCCGGTGCCCGTGGGCGACCGGCGATCCGCTCGACCACGCCTATCACGACGCCGAATGGGGCGTACCCGTGCACGGGGAGCGCGCCCTCTTCGAGCGGATCACCCTCGAGGCATTCCAGTCGGGCCTCAGTTGGTCGATCATCCTCCGCAAGCGGCCCGCGTTCCGCCGCGCGTTCGCCGGGTTCGACGCGGAGCTCGTCGGGTCCTATGGCGAGGACGATGTCGCGCGCCTCATGGCCGACGCGAGCATCGTGCGCAACCGGGCCAAGATCCAGGCGACCCTCAGCAACGCCCTCGCGACGGTCGCGCTCCGGGCCACCGGCGGTCTCGACGCCACCATCTGGTCACACCGGCCACCGACGCCGGAGCCA
>JBBSOS010000212.1:0-5318 GCA_038259505.1 Candidatus Limnocylindrales bacterium
CTGCGCATCCTGCTGGGGCTCGATGCGGACGATCCCGCCGACGACCTGACACTCTGCCGGGAGTTGCTCGCGGCCGGGGTGCGCACCGTCGTGATGACCCGAGGAGCGGCCGGAGCGCTCCTCGTGGGCGCGGACGGGATCATGGCCATACCCAGCAGGCCTGTGGTCGTGGTCGACTCCACGGGCGCAGGCGACGCCTTCAATGGCACGCTGGCCACCTCGCTCGCCCGGGGGATGACCCTGACCTCGGCCGTCGAGCGGGCAACGGTCGCGGGTTCGCTCGCCTGCCTGCGGCTGGGCGTGGTGCCGGGCCTCCCCACCGCGGCCGAGCTCGCGGCCGAACTCGCGGCCGCGATCGGATCGACCGAGGACGATCCGGAGGAGGAACGCGAAGTCATCGCCGCTCGGGAACGGCCTCCGTCGTCCCAGGCTCGGGGCCAATGACGACCGGCAGCCCGGCCGTCACCCAGTCGCTGTAGGAGCCCGCGTACACGATCGGGTCAGCGAGACCTGCGGCGCGCATCGCCAGTGCCGTGTGGCAGGCTGTCACGCCACTGCCGCATGAGACCACCACGTCGCCCGCATCGGCGCCCAGGGACCGGAACCGGTCGGCAAGCTCGGCGCCCGGCAGGAGGAGGCCGTCCGGCCCGATGTTCCCGGTCGATGGCGCGGAGACGGCCCCCGGGATGTGACCGGGCCGGGGGTCGACCGGCTCCACCTCGCCCCGGTAGCGCTCGCCTGCCCGCACGTCGAGCAGCGTCAGGTCCCCGAGGCGATCCTGCAGCGTCTCGCGGTCGACGGTCCGCGGCCAGGCGACGGCGAGCGACAGTCGCGCAGGTGTCGGGTCCGATGCGGCGCCGACATCGATCGGCAGACCGCCGGCGCGCCACGCGGCGATGCCCCCATCCAGCACCCGCACGGCGCTGTGTCCGAGCGCATCGAGCATCCACCACAGGCGCGACGCGGGCACCCCGGAGCCGTCGTCATAGGCCACGACCGTCGAGTCGGATCCGACACCGAGTGCGCCGAGACGCCCCGTGAACGCGACCGGGTCAGGCAGCGGGTGACGTCCTCCGCCCACGACAGCGTGGTCGGAGAGATCCGCATCAAGGTCCACGTACCGGGCACCCGGGATGTGTCCCGCCAGGTATTCGGCCCGGCCGCGATCCGGGGCACCCAGGTACCAACGGACGTCGCAGACCACCAGATCCGGCGCGGTCAGCCGCTCGGCAAGCTCGGCGACACCGATAGTCGGATCGGGTGCCAGTTCGGACACACGCGGCGCGGGTCGCGATGCCTCGTCCCGTGGTCGCATGGGTGATCCCTCCCTGGATGGCAGCGTGCCGAGGTCGATCCAGCCCATCAATCGCTCGCCCTCGGTCATGGCCAGAAGCTGGCGGATGGGTGCTTCATCGAGGTGACGGCCGCTCTTCCAGACCGCGCCCACGCCGAGTGCCGTCGCGGCAAGCTCCATGGCATACCCCGTCAGCCCGGCAGCGACGACCTGCTCCCATTCCGGCACCGTGGCATGCGGCACCGGCGAGGCGATGATGGCCACCAGCATCGGTCCCAAGAATGGCTTGCGTCGCGCCTTGGCGATGGTGATGTCGTCGGCTCCGGCGGCCACTGCGGCCGCTGACAGGACGGCCCCGAATCGGTGTCGCGCCTCGCCCCGCACGATGACGAAGCGGTACGGCCGCAACCTGCCGTGGTCGGGCACGCTCGCCGCAGCCCGCAGGATGAGCGCCAGCTGCTCGTCGGTGGGTGCGGGCTCCGCCAGCGCCGCGGCACTCCTGCGATCGATGAGCAGGTCGAGCATCAGGCGCGGGGCACCACGGGCAGGACCAGGCGCGACGGATGACCGGCGTCGTGATGGATGGTATGTCGGGCGACGCGTGGCTCCGACCCAGCGTCCCGCGGCGCCCCGGTCTGCGGGTTGGCGTCGAACCGGGGCCAGTTGGAGGCCGCGACGTCGAGACGGATGCGGTGGCCGGCCCGGAACAGGTTCGCTGTCGCGATCAGATCGACCTCGATCTCTGCGATCTCGCCGACCGGCAGCAGCACAGCCCGATGGGTACCGTCGCGGTAGCGCACCCTCCGGATCCCCTCGGCCAGATTGAAGGCCCGCCCGTCGGGTCGGACGTCGAGGAGCTTTGCGGTCACGTCGAAGTCGGGCGCCTCGGAGGACACGAACACCCGCAACGACACCGGGCCGGTCACCTCCACACCCGCCGCCAGCGGTTCACTGGAGTACACCAGCACGTCGAGCCGCTCCTCGATGGCTCGCTGGTCGAACGATCCGGGCTCGTTGACGATCTGCCAGCAGCACAGGTTGCCACCCACCGTCGGTACCGGGTCACGCGGGTCGGCCAGGAACGAGTCCGCCGGTTCGTCAGCGGGCGGGGCGGCCAGGTCCAGACGGCCATCGCCGGCGAGTCCGTTCGCACTCCCGCCGGACCGAAGGTGGAAGTCGGTCGCGACCGCACGCGCGAGCGGCCATGCCGGTTCGGAGCGCCAGCGATCCTCGCCCAGGATGAACAATCGGACGGGAGGATCATCGGCCAGCGGCTCGGTGCCCCCGAGCCAACGGTCGAAGAACGCGAGCTGCATGCCCACGAGGTCCAGGCCACTGGCACTCGAGTCCAGGCCGTAGGTCACGCCTCCTGCCGGATCGCTCAGCAACGGCTGCGCGTGCCGCCACGGTCCGACCACCAGCCGCGACCCCTCGCGCGCCGTCGCGGTCCCCAGGGGGCCGGTCACGCCCACGAAGTTGGCGAGCGAACCACCGACGAACACGTCGAACCAGCCCGCGGTGTCGAACACCGGGACGGAGATGCGGCCGTGCGCCTCGCGCGGCGACAGGGCACGCCAGTGGTCATCCCGTTCCGGGTGCGCAAGCCACGAACGATAGATATCCGCGGAGAGTGCGTCGTCGAAGATGGCGGGCACGGCGCCCTGGGCGATCGGCACCTGGTCGGACATGTGGTCGATGGCTGAGACCAGCCGCGCCGCCCGGGCTGCGTCGTCGGGCGCCAGTCGTTGGAGCAGGTCCGGGCCCAGGCTGACCATGAGCCACGAGACATCGAACCAGAGGGACTGGGCGCCACCCTCGTAGACCCAGAAATCGTGCAGGTCCGACGTGGCCACGATGGGCGAGATCGCCCGCAGGTGGGGTGGCTGCTGGGAGGCGGCCATCCACTGGGTGTAGCCGACGTACGAGGCACCGAACATGCCCACATTGCCATCACACCATGGCTCGGTCGCCAGCCATTCGACGGTATCGTGGCCGTCCAGCGCCTCGTTGACGAAGGGCATGAACGTGCCATCGGATCCGAACCGGCCGCGCACGTCCTGGATGACCATCGCATAGCCCCGGGCTGTGGCCGTGAGCGGATCGGGCATCGTTCCCGCAGCCTGCGGCAGCGACCGGTCGTAGGGTGTGCGCATCAGGAGGACGGGCACCGGCTCGCTCACGGCGGGGCGATAGACATCGGCCCGCAGGATGGTGCCATCGCGCATCCGCGCCTCGACGTCCCGGTCGACCACCATCGACACCCTGCCCATGACACCCCACCTCATTCACGCCACCGGACTCCGCTCCCGCGAGTGTACGCAACCGCCGGGAACGCAAGGCGACTGCAAGCCGGGCGGCCATCGTGGCGGCGCATCCGAAGGTGTGCGAGGCCGACGCTGCCATCGGACACATCAGCGGGAGGCCCCAGGGACGATGGCACAGCTCAGCGAGCGCCAGCGCGACAAGCTGCCGGACAGCGCGGTCGCGTACATCGACCGGGACGGCGATCGGCACCTGCCCATCAACGACGAGTCGCACGTCCGCAACGCCATCGCGCGATTCGACCAGACCGAGTTCGAAAGCGCCGCGGCCAAGGAGCGTGCCCGGAAGCGCATCGTGGATGCCGCTCGCACGCACGATATCGAGATCGACGACCCTGACGGGGTGGCCAGGCCCGCGAGCTAGCGCTCGGCACGATCAGGCTCGCCCGATCGCTGCTGGCCTCTCGCCCGGTCGTTGCCACCTGCCGGAGACGCGTCCCGGCGGGTACGATCGTGACCAGACCGCGGTCGACCAGACCGCGACATCAGGCTCGGAGGCTGCCGGTGCGAATCGAGAAGGTCGAGGGATTGCTCATCGGAAGCGACCTGATCGGCGGCAACTATGTCGTCCGGATCACGACCGACGCCGGCATCACGGGCGTCGGCCAGTCGGGTGCCTGGGGCTTCCCGGATGCGACGCACCAGGTGGTCGAGCAGTACGCCACCTACCTCATCGGCCAGGATCCCTTCCGGATCGAGCATATCCAGCAGACGCTGTACCGGCTGCGCCCGTTCCGGGGCAACATCATCGCGGGCGCGCTGAGCGCCATCGACATCGCGCTCTGGGACATCAAGGGAAAGCATTTCGGCGTGCCGGTGTGGGAGTTGCTGGGCGGCAAGCTGCGGGATACGGTCCGGCTCCACCTGCTGCTCAACGGCACCGACCCGGAGCAGATCCGGGACAGCGCGATCATCGCCGCCGAGGAAGGCTTCACGGCGCTCAAGCTCGACCCGCTGCAACCGGGCTACCAGGACCAGACGATGGCGCGCCTCATCGAGGGCGTCCGGGACATGGCAGCCGCCGCCAGGGAAGCCGTCGGGCTCGATGTCGACCTCATCTTCGAACTCCATCGGAAGCTGACGCCGATGCAGGGCATCGCTGTGGCCGACGCTCTCGCGGAGTTCCGACCCCTGTTCGTCGAGGACCCCATCCAGATCGACTCCGTGACGCTCCAGGGTGAGCTCGCCCGACGCTTCACGGTCCCACTCGCGAACGGCGAGCGGTTCAGCTCGCTGTGGGAGTTCCGGGACCTGCTCGCTGCCGGCGGACCACAGCATGTCCGACCGGACCTGGGGATCGCGCTCGGGCTCACCGGCTGCCGCAAGATCGCAGCGCTGGCCGAGGCCCATCATTCGGCGCTCGTGTCCCACAACTTCCTCGGAGCGCTGCTGACCGCGGCGTCGGTCCACCTCGACGTCACGATCCCCAACTTCCTGACCCAGGAATACCTCCAGCTCGACGAGTCACCCAGGGCGCCGGACGCGATCTTCCTCACCTCGGTCAGGCGCGTCGGCGGCTATATCCCGGCGCCTGAGGCGCCCGGGCTGGGCGTCGAGATCGACGACGATCTGTTGACCGAGGCGCCCTTCGCGTACCTGCCGGCGACACCCTCCCTGCGATCGGACGGTTCCCCCGCGATGGCGGTCTGACGGACTGACCCCGGTCGCGCCGGTCGCGCCGTGCTGGACCATGCTCTGCGCCC
>JBBSOS010000213.1:0-5284 GCA_038259505.1 Candidatus Limnocylindrales bacterium
CCGGCGGCTCGGGGAGCTCGGTGAACGCCAGGCCCCGCGACGTGCCCGCAGCGTCGTAGGCGTCGTTCCAGAGCACCTGGCTGCCCAGACGGTCCTTCGCGCGCCACACGTCGCTCGCGACCAGCGACCGGCTCGTCAGGACCGCGATGCGCCATGGCTGGATGCGGTCGACGACGACCAGCTCGTGGAGCACCTTCCGGAGCGCCTCCACAGTCCCGTCCGGCGCCGACACGTGCCGCGGCGGCGGTCCCTCGCTGCGCCACGCGCGAACACCCGGCAGGCCACCGACGAAGCCGGCGGCGTACTCATGGATCGCCTGCGAGTTGCGCATGTTCCGGGTGAGCCGGTATTCGGGCAGCCGGAGGCTCGCGACGACATCGGCCCGATACAGCGCCTGGAGCGGATCGTGGAAGACGAAGAACGGGTCGTCCGCACCGTCGACCAGCAGGAGCTGCAGGAGCTCGAGCCAGGCGACCTGGAAGTCCTGGCCCTCGTCTACCACGATGGCCCGGTACCGGGGCCCGATGTTCGAGATGGCCGAGAGGGCGTCTTCGGGGAGCTCCCGCTCCCACCAGTCGCGGTCGCGCGCCTCCTTCGATGGCAGGTCACCGGTCCCCGCTTCCCGTGCGAGGCGGAGGCACAGCTCGTGGAAGGTCAGGATGTCCAGCCCGATGGACGGGTCGTCGCCGAAGCTGTCAACCATCTGTCGCGCCAGCGGCGCATTGAAGCAGGTGAGCAGGGTCGGCCCGCGCTGCACGAGCCGGCGCGCCTTCTTCATGGCGAGCACGGTCTTGCCGGTCCCCGCGGAGCCGATGATGGCCGCCCGCGTCTGGCCGTCGAGCAGGTCCAGGGTGGCCTGCAGGATGTCGTCGAACCCGCCGAGCTCCTGCTCGCCCGCGTCGACGCCGATGCGCAGGGACGGCACGAGGTCGAGGGCTGGCGGTCGGAGGAGCGTGTCGATGAGCGCGAACTGGTGCTCGCTCAGGGGGCGACCGCGTCTCCCATCACCGTTCCAGTGCGCGTAGATGGTTTCGACCCAGTGGCGCGTCGCTTCCGGGGTCTCGAGCGCCGTCTGGTCGAGCACCATCCAGGGCTCGATGTCGGCGCCCAGGTTGAGCGGCACCCGCGCACGCGTCGCGGTGAGGTCCTGCGAGGGAACAGCGACCCCGTGGCCCAGGCGCAGGTCGGACGTGGTCCCGGTCCAGCCATCGAGCGTGAGGAGCTCCTCCCGGAGCGCGTGCTTGCCGGTCTCGGCCTGCTCGAAGGGTGACACCGGAAGCTTGCGCTCGCCCGCGAACCAGCGAGCCTGGCCATCTCGCCGCAGGTGCGCCTTGACCTCCAGGACGAGCAGCCCGTGCTCGGCATGGACGATGACGAGATCGGACTCGCCATCGCGGGTGGGTGCGCCCGGGCTTCGCTGCCACACCCAGCGCCAGTTGCGGTAGAGACGGTAGTCGGCGGGGAGGGCGCGACGGAGGTGGTCGTAGACCTGGGCCTCCGCTGCCTCGCCTGAGTCACCAGGTGGCGCGAAGGGCCTGACGGTGGCGGCGGATCGCTGGGGCATCGAGGGTCGGGTGGTCGTCCGTGAGGCCATCGCGACAGAACCTCCGTGGGTGATGCGGTCCCTACGAGTGAGGTGTGGACCGTACGGGGACGCGTTGGCCTCGGTCCCTGAGTCGATGGTCCGGTGGGCGGCACTGGCCGACCTCGGCAGGTCGGCTGGTTGGTCGCGACTCTCAGCCGAGGCTGCCGAGGAGCGCCAGCGTCCGGTCGATGTCGGCGTCGGAGCCGGGGAGCAGCGAGACGATGACCTCGTCGCAGCCCGCGTCGGTGAATCGACGCAGGCCATCCGCGACACGCTCTTCGGGGCCGACCAGCACCAGGTCGTCCGCCAGGCTATCGGGGACCACGCCATCGTGAGCGTCGGGATACCCGGCGTCCCGGAACATGGCCCCGTAGAAGGGCATGCGGGTGTACGCCGCGAGCCGCTCGCGACCGCTGTCGCGTGCCGTGGCCGGATCCGCGGTCACCAGCGCGAACACGTGGCCGATGAGCGCCGGTCGTGGCCGCACGTGCGCCGCGGCGCTGTCGCGCAGTGCCGGACCCGCGACGTCCCGCAGGAACGATGACGGCGTGACCCACGCGATGGCACCATCCGCGATCTCACCGGCGAGCCGGTAGGCCGTCGGACGCAGCGCCGAGATCAGGAGCGGCACCTGGACGGGCGCGGTGAGTCGCGCGTGCGTCGTGAGCCGATCGCCGTCGAAGGCCAGCTCGCCCGTCCGCGCCTGCCGCAGCACCTCAAGGTACTCCCGGAGGTATCCCAAGGGACGCTCGAACGGCAGGCCCCAGGCGGTCTCGATGGTCTGCTTGTGGCTGGTGCCGATGCCCAGGCGGAGCCTGCCCGGGGCGACGTCCTCGATCACGCGCGCCTGCTGGACCATCGTGAGCGGGTGGCGCGAGAAGGCGATGGCGATCGCGGTACCGAGGCCGATGCGCTCGGTCTGGGCACCCACGACCGCAAGCGAGGTCAGGCTGTCCGGCCCGAGCCCGCTCGTCAGCCACAGCGTGCCCACGCCCGCGGCCTCCGCGCGCCGCGCGACCGCGACGAGCTCGGGGACACTGGTGTTCGCGACGTGGATCCCGTGGATCGGCATGGCGTCAGTCTCCCACCCGATCCAGCCATGCTCGGGGCGTCATGGCCGTGACCACCGGCGCCGCCCGCGCCAGGAGCTCCGCATCGCGGGAGATCAACGTGGACCCGCTGGCAACCGCCACTGCCGCATAGATGGCATCCGCTCCCCGCAGGAACACCGAACTCGCGATGGCTGCTGCCATGGTCGCTGTCCGCTCATCCAGCTCTTGGAACACGACACCAGGCATCTCCCTCAGGTGGCGAGCGGCCAGGTTCGCGAGGTATGTGTCCTGTGTCCGTCGCGCGATCGCTGCGGAGGTCTCCACGATCGACAACCACGGTTGATGGATGCCGACCTCGTCCCGGACAACGGTCCGCATGAGGGCCAGGGCATCGTCATGCGCCTCCTCATCCGCCATGTCGACCGCGACCCAGACCGAGGCATCGATGGTGATCACTCAGCGTCGGTCGTCGAGCAGGATCCGGCGCGTTGACCGTGGGTCAACGGCTTTCCCTGCGATCATCGCGCCCAGCTCCTCCCAGCTTTTCAGCCAGGCGGCGGCCGCTGCCTGGCGATCCTGGGTCGGTCCGCTCACTGTCGGGTCTTCCGCCAACCACTGTTCATACAGTTCGATCGTGACGTCCCTGATCGACCGGCCATCGAGCGCAGCGCGAGCCTTGACCTGCCGATAGAGCTGATCCGGGACGTCCACGGTGGCTTTCATGCTTCCTGTATACCTGTGGTTGGTAGGCGTGTCAACGAGGCCGATGCTTTCTGTCCAGGACCGTGAGTTAATCCGAGTCAGCAGGGTGGGCATGAGCACGGCCGCGTGACAGGGCTTGAACAGACGGCTAGTCAGTCTAGGAGCCGCTCTAACTCGCGCGCGGTTCGTCGAGGCGCAAGATCGGGGCTCCCCGTGGGGCGACACGTACGAGGCGGCGCTCCAGCAGCTTCGGGATGGCCGCAAGACCAGCCACTGGATGTGGTACGTCTTCCCGCAGATCGAGGGCCTGGGGTCGACTGATAGCGCACGGTACTTCGCGATCGTGTCCCTCGATGAGGCTCGTGCCTACATCGCGCACCCGGTCCTCGGCATGCGACTGCTTGAGTGCTCCAGGGCCCTGATGGCCACCGAGAGCCGAACAGCCGAGGAGGTCCTCGGGTCCACCGACGCGAAGAAGCTGCGTTCCTGCATGACACTGTTCATGCGCGCTGCTCCGGACGAGCCGCTGTTCGGTCAGGTGCTCGACCGCTTCTTCGACGGCAGACCCGACGAGCGCACGCACGAAATCCTGCGCGACCAGGCCGCGTCCGCGCCCGCTCAAGACAGCCACTGATGCTCCGAGTGGACTCACAAACCAAGGCCTTGGTCACAGCCAGCGGTCGAGCGCTCTACGCCCGGCTCGGGCACATGCGGGCGAAGTCGCACCAGCGGCACGCCGTGCCGGGACTGGCGGAGAAGTCGCCCGAGCGCATCCGTGACACACGGGCAAAGATGTCGTGGCGGGCGGCATCGAGCTGCTCATCCGTCCGGCTGGTGCTCATGCGGGTCGCGGACTCCGTGAAGTACAGCATCACGCGCTCCGGCGTGCCGAGGCCGAGGGCGTCGCGGCAGGCGAGCGCATAGATGGTCAGCTGGAGGCTCTCGTCCACGCCCTTCTGTGACGAGATGTTGCCGGTCTTGTAGTCGATGACCTCCACCGCGCCGGACGGCAGGCGGTCGATGCGGTCGATGACGCCGTAGACGACGACCGGCGCACTCCCGTCGGGCGGCTCCAAGGTCAGCTCGAACGGCAGCTCCTCCGCGATCGCCTCGCCGATGCTGCTGACCTCGCCGTCCCAGAAGTTGTCCAGGAGCGTGGCGACACGGCGCTGGTAGCGCTCCTCCGTCGGCCGGTCACCAAATGATGCCGGTGTCCAGCGAGCCCGGAACTCGCGCTCCAGGTCCGCACGGGTGGGTAGCGGCTCGCCTCGCGCGGCACGGTCGCGGCGCTCCTTGGTGAACGTCTCGAATGCCTCGTGCGCGGTCGTGCCAAAGGCGAACGCGGCGACCGGCTTGTCGGGCGGCGGGATCCGGTACAGGTACTGGAACGCATACCGGAGGCCGCACGTGTCGTAGCTCGCGAAGGAGGAGTAGCTGAACGTCCGGGGCAGCGATGCGACCTGCAGCAGGTTCGCGCCCGCGCCACTGTCCGCGCCGACCGCATGGAAGGTGAGGGGGTCGAGGCCCAACGCACGCGCCTCGTCCGCACCCATCGCGGCGGCCCGACCGACCGCGGCAAGGCTCGCCTCGAATCGTTCGCGTGCCGCGGCGCTCTCCGGGTCCGCGGGATCCGTGCCTTCCAGCAACCCAACGAGCTCGGTCGCGCGCAGACGAAGCGCCAACCGTCGCTCGCGTCGGAAGGGCAGGGGCATGATCCGACGCATCAGGGCGGTGGGCCGCTCCAGCGCGGCGTCGATCTGGGCGGTCTTGGCGGTCTCGGCGTCCCCGTCCGCCATTGCCGCGACGACCACGCGATCCACGTGCAGGAGGTCCTCACCTGCGCCCTCGAGCAGCTCTCCCACGAACAGCGACTGGTCCTTGGCGGCGGGGCCTGCGTGTGTGGTCAGGGTCAATCGGTCCTGGGCGCGGGTCATGGCCACGTAGA
>JBBSOS010000214.1:0-5266 GCA_038259505.1 Candidatus Limnocylindrales bacterium
CGCCACCATCATCGAACGCCTTGGCACACCCCCGGACATCGCAGCGGATGTCGCCGAGGTGCTCCTGGCATCCGATCGACGGGGGATCGCGTCGCACGGCACGGCCCGGCTGCCGCAGTACGCGTCGCTCGTCAACGCCGGCGTCATGGACCCCGTCGCCCGACCGACCATCGACCGCGAACGTCCCGCCCTCGTGCTCATGGACGCCCACAACGGCTGGGGTCACCACGCGTGCCGGGTCGCCATGGACCTCGCCATCGAGCGGGCCCGCGAACTCGGCAGTTGCACGGTCGTGGTCCGAGGCTCGAACCACTACGGCATCGCCGGCTGGTATGCCCTTCGGGCGGCCCACCAGGGTCTCATCGGCGTGAGCATGACCAACAGCTCGCCGCTCGTGGCGCCCACCCGCAGTCGGATCCCGATGCTGGGCACGAACCCCATCGCGATCGCGGCGCCCGCCGGGCGCTATGACGCCTTCTGCCTGGACATGGCGACGTCCACGGTGCCCCGCGGTCGGATCGAGGTCGCGGCGCGTCGTGGCTGGTCGTTGCCGGTGGGCTGGGCCATCGATGCCGATGGGAACCCGGCGACGACGCCGGAGGCGGCGCTCCGTGGGGCGCTCCATCCCCTCGGCGGCACGGAGGAGACCGCCGGCTACAAGGGATACGGTCTGGCAGTCGTGGTCGATATCCTGACCGGCATCCTGGGCGGTGCTGCCTTCGGCCCCAACACCGTGTCCCTGTTCTCCACTCACGAGGGAGACGCGGACCTGGGCGAGACCTTCATGGTCATCGATCCGGGCGCCCTGGACGAACTCGGTGCCTTTGAACGGCGCATGGAACTGCTCATCTCCCAGCTGATCGATGCGCCCACGGTGCCTGATGCGCCCGGACCCGTGCTGATCCCGGGAGCCCCGGAGGCGGCTGCGGAACGGCTCGCTGCCCAGCGAGGCGTGGTCATCGACCGCGAGCACCACGAGTCACTCCTGGACATCGGTGTGCGCATGGGCGTTCCCCTCCCCGCGCATCACATCCCGGCACCACGCACGTGAGCACGATCCGCGCCGAGCCGGCGGAGCACTCCGAGCCGGCGGACCGCGTTGACCACATCGACCGCGCGGATCGCGCCGACATCTGCATCGTGGGTGGCGGCATCCTGGGCCTGGCGACGGCCCTGCGCCTCCTGCAGGCCCGCCCGTCGCTGCGCATCGTCATCCTCGAGAAGGAGACGACGCTCGCGTCGCATCAGACCGGCCACAACAGCGGCGTCGTGCATGCCGGTCTGTACTACCAGCCGGGATCGCTCAAGGCGACCCTGTGCCGGGAGGGCAAGCAGGAGCTGGAGCGCTTCTGCGAGTCGCACGACATCCCCGTCGAGAAGACCGGCAAGCTCGTGGTGGCCATCGACGAGTCGGAGCTGGAGCGCTTCGCGTCGCTCAAGGAACGGGCGATCGCCAATGGCGTGGATGGCATCGAGGAGGTGAGTCCCGAACGGCTGCGCGAGATCGAGCCACACGCCGCAGGTATCCGGGCACTGTGGAGTCCGGGCACCGGCATCGTCGACTACCTGCGCGTGGCGCTCGCCTACGCGGACGAGGTCCGCGCGATGGGCGGCCTCATCGAGACGTCGCGGACCGTCACCTCGATGACCCAGCGCGGCGATGAGATGGTCGTGGCTACCAGCGCCGGAGACCTCGTGGCGCGACGGGTCATCGCCTGCGCCGGATTATGGGCGGATCGGGTGGCCGCGATGACCGGGGAGGATCGCGCCGAGGCGCCCCGTATCGTGCCCTTCCGCGGGGACTACTACACCCTGACCCCGGATGCGAGGCACCTGGTCAAGGGCCTCATCTACCCCGTGCCCGACCCGCGCTTCCCGTTCCTGGGCATCCACCTGACCAAACGCATCGATGGCAACGTCCTGGCCGGCCCGAACGCGGTGCTCGCCTTCAAGCGCGAGGGGTACCGACGGCGCGACCTGTCGGTGCGCGACCTCGCCGGGGCCGTCGCATATCCCGGGTTCCTGCGGCTCGCCACTCGATACTGGCGAACGGGGCTCGCGGAGCAGTGGCGCGACTGGTCGAAGCGCCCCTTCCTGTCGGCCGTGCAGCGGTATGTGCCCGACATCACGGGTGAGCAACTGGTCTTCGGTCCCAGTGGCGTCCGGGCGCAGGCGCTCGCACGCGACGGCTCGATGGTGGACGACTTCCTCCTGGGCGGCTCGGACCGGGTGCTCCATGTCCGCAACGCTCCATCGCCGGCGGCGACCTCGTCGCTCGCCGTCGGCCGGGTGCTCGCCGAGGAAGCGGTCTCTCGCTTCGGCCTGTAGCGTGACCAGATCGCGGAGGCGCAGCGCCCAACCGTCGACTGGGCGCGCCGGCATACCCCAGGTACTACATTGACGGTACACATGAGCACCACGGTCGGCATCCGGGGACTGCGCCAGAACCTCAGCCAGTACGCAGCCAGGCCGGCGCGTGGCGAAAGCTTCAGGGTCACCGACCGTGGCCGGGAGGTCGGTCGCCTCGTCCCACCATCGACGGGTGTGCCGTGGCTGGACGACCTGGTCGTGGCGGGCGCGGTCCAGCCGGCCCGATTGCGTTCCGACCCGTTTCCCGTGCCGGCTCCGAGGCCCGGGGGTACGTCGATCTCCGAAGCGCTGTTGGCCGATCGGCCAGAACGCCTGCCGTAGGTGGCTGGGGTCTTCCTCGACTCGTCCGCTCTCGTGAAGCTGGTCGCGCCCGAGACAGAGACTGCGGCGCTCATCGCGTTCCGGGGCCATCCCAGGGCGCCGGTGATCGTCTCCGAGCTGGCGATCACCGAGGTGACCCGGGCCGCTCGACGTGTGGGCGCGGACTCATCCGTGGCGCTGGCTGAGTGCGACGTGGTCCTGCTTCGACCCGAGTTGCTGCTCTCGGCGGCGTCGCTCGAGCCTCTCGGCCTGCGCACCCTGGACGCGATCCACCTTGCGACGGCGCTCTCGCTCGCCCGATCCCTCGATGCCTTCGTGGCATACGACAAGCGGCTGCTCGCTGCCGCTGCCGGTCACGGGCTGGAGGTCGCTTCGCCGGGCGCGTTGCTACGCTGACGGCATGTCGCTCGAGCGGTATCAGCAGAAGCGCGACTTCGCGCGGACACCCGAACCCGCGGGCACACCCGCCTCCCCGGAGGTTGCGGGCGACCCTGGCATCGCTCCTGGTGGAGGCGGCCGGTTCGTGGTCCAGCGTCATCGCGCCACGCGACTGCATTACGACTTCCGGCTCGAGATCGACGGGGTGCTGGTCAGCTGGGCCGTTCCCCGCGGACCATCGATGCGACCGCTCGAGCGACGCATGGCGGCGCGGACCGAGGACCACCCCATCGAATACCTCGACTTCGAGGGCATCATCCCCAAGGGTGAGTACGGTGGCGGGGACGTCATCGTCTGGGATATCGGGACGTGGGAACCGGAGGCCGAGACGGCGGACGCAAGTGTCGCTGTCGCCGCCGGGGAGCTGAAGTTCGTCCTCCGGGGTGAGCGACTCGCCGGACGCTTCGTGATCGTCCGCACGAGTGGCCGGAAGGGGGCGCTCGATGCGGAGCGCGGGCAGGAGCAGTGGCTGCTGATGCACAAGGCCGATGCGACCGCGGACGCCTCGTGGGATATCGATGCCTTCCCGACCTCGGTGCTGACGGGACGCACCAACGACCAGGTCAAGACGGGCGTGCCCGCGCTCTGGGACAGCAGCATGCCCGCTGCGCAGGCGCGCATCGACCTGAGGGCAGCCGTGGACGCCCCCCTGCCCGCGTTCGTGGCGCCGATGCTCGCCACGCCCATCGACCGTCCGTTCAGCGACCCCGACTGGCTGTTCGAGATGAAGCTGGACGGTTACCGCGTCGAGGCAGTGGTCGATCACGGGAGGGTGCAGCTGTGGACCCGCAATCGCCAGGACGCTGCGCGCTACTTCCCGGAGCTCGCCGCGGGCAGTGCGGACTGGCTCATCGGCGAGTCGGCGATCGTCGATGGCGAAGTGGTAGCACTCGACCCGGCTGGCAACGCGGATTTCAGCCTGCTCCAGGACCGGACCGGGCTCAGGGGCCTGGGCATGGCACGCGGCGATCGCCGCTCGACCGCAGTCGACACGACGTCGTCACCTGTCGAGCCGCCCGAGCCGCCAGGCCTTGGGCAGCCGAGGGCTCCGCTCGTCTACCAGTTGTTCGACCTGCTCTATCTCGATGGCCGGTCCCTGCTCGGGGTCCCCCTGGAGGATCGCAAGCGACTCCTGCGCCGGGTGGTCCGGGACACCCCGTCGGTGCGGTACCTGGGGCACATCGATACCGATGGGGAGGATCTCCACACCGCCGCAGCGGCACACGGGGTCGAAGGCATCATCGCCAAGCTGCGTCGTTCGAGCTACGACCCGGGCAGGCGATCACGTTCGTGGCTGAAAGTCAAGATCCGGCGCGAGCAGGAACTGGTCATCGTCGGGTTCGAGACCGGCAAGGGGTCGCACACGGACCTTGGCGCGTTGCTCGTGGCCACGCACGAGGACGGGGCATATCGCTATGCGGGCGAGGTCGGCAGCGGCATCGACGCCCGGACCCGCCGTGCCCTTCGGACCCGCCTCGATGACCTCGCGAGCGCCGGGCCGACCATCACCGACCCGCCGCGGATCCCGAGCGCGCACTGGGTGGAGCCGCGGATCGTGATCCGGGCCCAGTTCGCGGAATGGACGTCTGACGGGCTCCTTCGCCAGGCGGCGTTCAAGGGCCTCGAACCGGAGCGCGACCCGACCACGGTCACGCGCGAGCGTCCGGTCGACGCGGACGCGGCCCGGGAATCCGTGGCGCCAACGGGCGAGCCGAAGCCCCCGGTTCGCGCCACCAGAGAGGCCGACGTGAAGACCACACGATCAGCAGCGCCAGGATCAGCAGCGCCGGGACCAGCAGCGGCCGCCACTCCCGACGAGCTGGCCGCTCTCGACGCCATGGGCGCATCGGGTGCGTGGTCGATCGGCGGCCACACCGTCCAGCTCACCAACCTGGACAAGGTCCTGTGGCCCGACCCCGGCTACACGAAGCGCGACCTGGTGCGCTACGGCGTGACCATCGCCCCACTCATCCTGCCCTACCTGCGCGAGCGCCCCCTGAATACCGACCGCTGGCCAGACGGCATCACAGGCCACCATTTCTGGCAGAAGCAGATCCCGAAGCACGCCCCGGACTGGGTCGCCCGCTGGGACTACCCCGAAGCGGGCAGGGACCAGTCGCACACCTATGTGGTCGTC
>JBBSOS010000215.1:0-5244 GCA_038259505.1 Candidatus Limnocylindrales bacterium
CGCGCATCAGCAGGCCCAGCCGCTCGGCCTCACCGGAGGCGGGGAAGATACGGCCCTGTTCGGACAGCAGAACGCGCTCGCCTTTGGGATGCGCCAGCGCGGAACGCAACAGGCTGGGATACAGCGCCGCCCAGGTCGCGATGAGTGGGTCGGTCGGATCGTTGATGTACATCGTCGTGGTGCCGTCGTAGGTGTCCACCACGGCCTTCACGGAGTTGCGCAGGTAGTTGAACCGACCAGACGCCTCCACGCCACTGGCAGACCCCGCATCGAACACGCGGGCCATCGGGAAGCGTGCCGTGGTCGTGTAGCCATCGATGATCCAGACCAGTCTGCCGCTGCCGGTGATGACCAGGTAGGGGTCCGAGTCCCACGACAGGAACGGCGCGAAGGCATGCAGTCGTTCGTCGAGTGTCCGACGCATCAGGAACTGGGATGCGTCGGTGATCTGGGGCGACGTCAGCAGGCTCACGAAGTCACCCGTCCAGATGCTCAGGAGCAGTCGGTTGATGCCATCGGCGATATCGATGCCGGTCGTACCGGTCCAGCGGGTGGTGACATCACTGCCCTGGTCGTTGGCCGGATAGTCGAACTCGTCGGTCTGGGCACCGGTGACGACCCACGGGGCCGGCCGCTCGCCGAAATAGATGCGCGGCTGGGTGATGGTCGGGGCACCGGGTTCGGAGACCACGGGCAGGTCCCTGATGATGAGGTCGGGCAGGCCATCGGGCTGGACCGCGTTGACCGGCACCATGGCCACACCGTAGCCATGGGTGTACACGAAATGGGCATTCAGCCAGTTGTTGACGGTGGGGTTGCGGTCCAGGGCCATCTCCCGGCCGGACAGCATCACCTGGCGCTGCTTGCCCTCGATCTGGTACCGGTCGATATCGACATCCGAGAAGTCGTAGTACTGGCGCACGGTCTGGAGCTGGTCGAGCGTGGCGCCCAACGGCCGGTAATCCCACAGGCGCGCATTGGCGAACGTGTCGGCTTCCCGGACCAGTGCCTCCTGGGTCAGCACGGTGGTCGCCGGATATGGCCTGGCGGACCAGGCATCGATCCCGTAGGCGAGCCGAGTGGACGCGATGTCATTGGCGATGAACGTCCGCTGCTGGACGAGCGGGTTGGGGTTGACGAACAGGGACTGGTTCACGACTGCCAGGACCGCAGCCGCGATGCCCGCCGCGAGCCAGACGCCGAAGACCCCGGCGGCCCACCGGAACCGATGGCGCACGATGGCCAGCAGCACGACCACCGCAGCCACGATGGTCAGCACCGTCAGCACGTCCGCGGCCGGGATGCGCACCGCGGCATCGGTCGCATCCACGCCCGAGGGATAGGGATAGGCACGCTGGCTGAAGACCAGGCTGTACTTGTCCAGCTGGAAGCCGATGGCGCCGATGCCGATGCGCAGTGCCACGAGGATGCCCAGGTGCCAGGCCCACCGATGGCCGCTGGGCATCGCCAACGATCGACGCGCCAGCACGAGATAGGCGATGCCGGTGAGCACGATGAGCGCGTCGAGGATGCTGCCGATGAGGTCGCTGGCGAACCGGTAGAAGGGCAAGTCGAACAGGTAGAACGAGAGCGACTGGCCGAAGACCGGGTCGGTGAAACCACCCACGGGTGTCGCGGCCCCGGGGCCGACCGCTGCCGCCGCGGCCGCCATGGCGGCGCTCGTCGCCTGCTCCCGGTACAGCAGCACCGTCTGCCAGTCAGCGCTCGTCGCGAACCCGATGACGAGCGCCAGCAGCAGTGACACTCCCGTCAGGACCGCGCCCAGGATCCGTGGTGAGACGTCGCGGGTGGCGTCATCGAGGGTGCGCAGCACCTCCTCCATGACCGCCTCGGCGCCCGGAGGCTCATAGCCCCGTGGGCCACGGCCCCCGCGCAAGGGTGTCCGGATGCGTGTGACATGTGGCGCCGGTTCATCGGCACGAGCGACCGCGAGCCACACCGAGAGGGTGAGCAGCACGAACGCGACGATGGTCACGGGGATCCAGAGCAGGATGCGCCCGAACGTGTTGAGGTCCCATACCGGCAACTGGCCCTGGCTCTCGAACCAGAGCCGGTCGACCAGCAGATCGTTGAGGCCCAGGAACAACAGCAGGATCACCGCGATGACAGCGATGCCCACGCCCAGCACGACGCCGAGGATGTGCCGAGCGGTCACCTTCGGCCGGATCGACCGGGGTCTCGATGGCCGGGTCATGGCTGTGGGGCGCGCATGGAGGTTTGACGGGTCGTGTTCATCGAGTGCATGCGCGGACAAGCATGGACGACAGGGGCGTCGAGCGTGACATGGGCCCGCATCTGCCGCAGCAACGCGTCGGAGACGCGGAGGGTATGTTCCGACGGGCGGCTCATCCCTCGGCCGGCGCGTGCCTGTCGGCCGGTGCACGAGATGGCGCTCGGATGGCCGACCCACTACGCTGTTGCCCTTGACAGGTTCATGGTCGATGCTCGACGAGTTGGTGGCCGCATGGCCACCCGCCGAGGAGCTCGCTGACTCCGGCTATCTCCGGCCGTCGCTGGCGGCCGCGACGCCCATCGCAGCCACTGGGCTTCGCCCGCACGGGGAGTTCGGCCTGGCGGTGGTGGTCGCGCGTCTGGGATCGGGCCGGCTGATGCTCGCGCCGCTCGTCCGTGCGGGCACTGGATGGCGACGCGCCCGGCCCCGGGAGGGCGCGTCGGCGGCCCTCGTCGAGACGTTCGCGACCGGTGCCACTCTCGACGACGGCTTCCTGGTCCGGCAACTGGCGCCCGTTGCGATGCTCCCGGGTGAACGGGCCATCGGTGTCGACCAGACGAACGAATCGGTGGTCGTCGGTGGCACCGTGGTCGTCAAGTGGCTGGCCCAGCCGGCGCTCCGACCGCCGACCGTGCCGGACCTGCAGGCACATCTCGCCGCCGTCGGATACGCAGGTGTCCCCAGGCCGCTCGGCTCGCTGGTCTGGAGCGATGCCGCGCGTGACCAGGCGGTCCTCGCGTTCCTGACCGAATGGCTCCCCGATGCGCGCGACGGCTGGGACTGGTGCGTCCAGGATCTGCTAGAGCATGTCCAGCACGGACCGGAGGGGTGCGTCGCGACGTGTCCCGCGCGGTCGTTCCCGGCGGCGCTCGGGCGACTGACGGCGGGCCTCCACGTCGCCCTTGCCACCGCCTCGCCCGTCATCCCCGAGCCGGACACCATCGTGGATCGGCGGATCATCGGGGGCTGGGGGACCGCCGCGATGACCGCGCTCGATACGGCGTTGGAACTGCTCCAGGACGGCGCGGGGGCACTGCTGCGCACCTGCGCGGACACGCTCCGGTCCGACATCGCGTCCATGGACACGCTCTCGACGACCCGCGTCCAGCACATCCACGGCGACCTGCACGTGGGCCAGGTGCTCACCTCCACCCGCGGCCTCGCGGTCATCGATCTCGACGACGACATCTCCATCGAGGCCGCCGAACGCGGCCGGCCGTTGCCGGCCGCGCGCGATGTCGCGCAACTCACGTGCAGCCTGGACCACGTCGGCCGGATGGTGGATCTCCGGACCGGTGGCACCGCGAACGCCGTCATCGAGCGCTGGATCGGTGACGCCCAGGGGGCGATGCTCGACGCGTATCGGGCCGGCTTGGCTGGTGCAGGGCGCCCGGACCTGCTCGATGAGCGTCTGCTGCGGCCGCTGATCGCGGAACGAACCTGCGTGGAGTTGCTCTATGCCACCCGGGTGCTGCCGCGCTGGCTCTACGCTCCACTCGGCACCCTCGGCCGGATGGCGTCGGCACGCCGGAACGACGGCGGCAGGTCCCTCCAGACGGGCTGACGGGCGACGGCGATCTGGCATGTTGACAGGGCGGTGGCTTGGCAGGTACGCTGCCGGACGGCGCGGTGGCGCCCCACCCCACCCCACGACCGCGCCAGACCAGGAAGGAGCCGAAGCCGGATGAAGACGAACATCTGCTTCACCAGCGTTGCAGCAGGGATGCTGCGAACGCGTGCGCCGTTCGGCGCCGCGGACGCGGGAGATGTGTGCCCTTCGTAGGTCCACCACGGCGCCGAGAGCGCCTCGGCGGAACCAGCCGGTGGGCCACAGGGCCCCCCGGCTGTTTGTTTGCCTCGCCACCGGCGAGGGACTGGCAGCCGGCCTGCCCGCGGACCACCACCCGGGGCCCAACCACGTCGACGCACACGTCGACCGCCATCGGCAGCCACGCCGGCCCGTCCGGCACCAGTCCATCAGGAGCACACCGTGTTATCCACCCTGGAACCCACGCGCCAGGAACACGCACCACCAGCCGCGGACCCGTCCCTGCCCGGGTCGAAGCCGGTTGCGGGACGCCGTGCCGCCCCTCAGCGTGGCGAGGTCGCCGCGCTGCTCATCGAACACGTCACCAAGCGCTTCATCGTGGGTCGCAACAAGCGATCCGTGGTCGCCGTGGACGACGTTTCCATCCGCATCGACCGGGGCGAGACGTACGGCATCCTGGGTGCCAACGGTGGCGGCAAGTCGACCCTCATCCGGTTGGTCAGCACCCTGCTGACCCTCGATGCCGGCCGGGTCGAAGTCTTCGGCCACGACATCGAGCGCGATGAGATGGCCGTCAAGCGACTCATCAACCGGGTCTCGGTGGACGCGGCCTTCTTCAAGAAGCTGTCGCCCTACGAGAACCTCATCTACGCCGCTCGCCTCTACGGCCTGAACGCCGGGCAGGCCCGACAGGACGCGATCGCCATCCTGGCCCGACTCGGCATCGCCGAGTCCCGCCTCGGCCGACCGCTGGAGCAGATGAGCCGGGGCATGCAGCAGAAGGTGGCCATCGCCAGGGCGCTGCTGACGAGTCCGAACCTGCTGCTCATGGACGAGCCCACGACCGGGCTCGACCCGCGCTCGAAGCTGGAGGTCCAGACCTTCATCGAGGAGATCCGGGAGTCGCACGACGCGACCATCGTGCTGACCACCCACGACCTCGCGGAGGCAGAACGCCTGTGCGACCGGATCGCGATCCTCAACGACGGCCGGATGGTCGCCGAGGGGACACCCGAGGAATTGATGGATCGCGTCGCCCGCGAGCACGGCCAGGCGCCGACGCTCGAGAGCGTGTTCATGACCTGGACCGGACGGTCCCTGGACGACGACACCGAAGAGGAGAACGACGATGACTGATCGAACCCTGCCCCGAACCCAGCCCCGATCCCTGACCGCCCCTGACCTGACCACACACTGGAGACAGTTCCGATGTCGTACGAAC
>JBBSOS010000216.1:0-5238 GCA_038259505.1 Candidatus Limnocylindrales bacterium
GCCCCCATGCGGCTTTGGGCGTCGACCGCCCCGGTGCAGCCGACGTGATAGAGGAGCGCAAGGTAGTAGACGTCGGAGAGGTCTCGAGCGGACCAGCCGGCAAGGCGGCCGAGCTGGACTGCGAGCAACGCATCCCGCAGGGCACTCTCGGCCGGCACGTCATGGGCCAGATCGGTCGCCAGCGAAACCGTGGCCAGCAGTTCCGCCAGCCGCAGCTCACGATCCGAATTTGCACCATCAGGAGCCACCGTTCATGCACCCTCAACGTGTTCGCCGGCCATCCGGGAACGCGAGTCGATGATGTCAGCGAACCCGTCGCGCGTCCACTGGCGGTCGTCAGGGTGCCAGAAGTCGATGGAGTGTGGTGGCGCGCCGACTGGTGCTGGACGCGCGATGACAGCCTACAGAGTCCCGAGCTGGAGCCGAGTGAATGGGTGGCAGGGTGGCAGATATGAGATCCCGGACCCCAGTTGATGCACGCCCAACGCGCCACAGTCCCGGCAAGGCCGAGCGAGCTGCGGTCATCGGGCGATATGCCACGAACGTGACGGACTACGTCGCGGTCGATGGGGAGCAACAACATCGCGCTCACCGCAGACATCAACGACATGGAGGGCATCCCGGCGCAGATTGCGTCGCCCTCGCCCGAAGACACCATCCTCGAGGAGAAGCACGGTGTCATCGAACACGGGGCAACGATTTGGTCACCATCGGTGAGGTGCTCACGAGCGCCACGCGAGTCACCCTATCAGCATGGCACCAACGCCCCAGGCGATCATGACGACGCCGCCGATCACGGAGATCGCCTCGCCCCGCGTGGATACCTTCTCGGCCAGGACGAAGGTGGCCAGGATCACGACCCAGGCGAGGTTCATGACCCCGAGCACGAACAACAGGATCATCAACGCCCAACAGCATCGGAAGCACAGCGTCCCATGGTGGAGACCCATCTTCAGGGCGCCTTGCCTGCCATCTCGCCACGAAGTCATCAGGAACCCCATGGGCGTGCGACACGCGCCCAGGCTTCGCCTCTTGACGGGAGAGAACTGGACGAGCCCGGCTCCGACCAACAGCAGACCGGCCAGCCCGCCTCCCGCCGCCGCACCCATACCGTCGACGAGCGCCATGCTGTGAAGTGCCCATTGAAGGCCCGTGGCTGCGACCGCGAACGCGACCCACACCACGATGTAGCCGACGACGAACAGGACTGTCGAACCGCTGCTAGTGTCGGCGGACGCTCGATCCATCTGGTCGTAGGCAAGCACCATCGGAACCGCTGACGGCAGCATCATCGCCGCCATCATGACCGCCCACATCGAGACCATCAGCGCTGCCTGGGCGATGGACCACGCAGCTGTCATCGGCATGGCCAGGACGGCGGACATGTCGCCCATCTGTGTCGCGAGGAAGGCGATGTAGATCCACGAAGCGGCCGTGAATCCGATCATCCCGACGATGACCGCGCCCCGGGCGCGGCCGAGGGCAGCGGTTGTCGGGCTGGTCAATCCGCGTACTTGAAGGGCGAGTAGAAGCCGTTCTTCTCGGTGAGGTCCCAGTGCATCCCGTGATCGTTGTAGGTGAGGTGCCCGGAACGTGACACCACGCCGGGGAACCCTGGTGCAATGGCCAGCGGGTGGTTTGCGACGGTGATCTCAGCGTCGCCCTGTCCGGCAGCCGCAGCGATCGCGACGTCCGCGATGCCCGCGATCTTCATCGACGTTCGCTTGCCCGCCGACTCGAACTCGATCGACGCTGGCCCAGCGCCGAGCACCTCTCCGATATGGCTTGCCAGACGGGCTGGATGGCCGCCGGCTTGCCCCGAGAAGATCATGGTCAGCGCATGGCTCTGGGCTTCCGATGCTCGGTCGTCGACATAGAGGGCAGCCTGCCACTTGACCTGCATCATGTGGCCTGGGGAGTAGACCGCAAGGGCGACGTTCAAACCATCGAGCTTTGCGCCCTCGAACTCGCCCTCTTCAACCTGCCACCCCACCAGCAGGGTGCAGTCGTCCTCGGTGGGTGGGCTCAGGAATGCGCACGGACATGCGGCCTCGCAGTTACACGCCTCGAAATACTGACCTTTCAGGTTCCACGTCATGGCATCCCTCCTCGTGGCGACGCGAGGTGTACCGCGAAGATCGCAACGACTTGACCGGAGTCCGCCCGCGAGGGACGCAGTCCACGTAGATCGGGAGAGTATTGGCCCGTCAACGGGAATCCGCAAGGATAATCACCGCCGCCTCCGTTCGTCAGGCCGGTGGTGACTGACGGTACACGTCCGCGGATGCGATGCGTCGAGAAGATCGGGGTGTTTTCCTTAGCTCCAATCCACCGATGAGTGAACCGGGCTGAGGCTGCTGGAACGAGGGAGCAGACGCTCCCCGTGCTAGGAAGATGGCGTTGAGAAGAACCCTTCGACCCACCAGAAGGAGCACCTGACGAATGCTTCATCCCACACCCTCGACCGTCTGGGAACGGTCTTCGACGACGACTGTCTGGTCCCGATGCCGGTCTCGTCCTGTCTGCCGCCCTGGCCCCTCACCTGGGCCTGCGGGAGCTGGTCGAGGAGCATCTCGACCTGGGCGAGGTGCCCGGCGCGACCAACGCCGACGACAAGGTCCTGACCTTAGTGGCATCGGCAATCGCAAGGACCGTGCTATCAGCGGTGGCGCCAACGGCCAAACCTCCTTCCTCGACCCGAGGGTAGCCGAGCCGTTCCAGACCGCTGCCTATGGACGGCCGACAGACATCGATACGACCGAGGTCCATGGGCGGTTCTCCACGATCCCATCCCGGACTGGTTGACGTAGCCGGCCGACAACCGCAGCCGAAGCCCAGCCGCGCCCCGCCCGAGTCGAATGACGCGTCTCCGCCTGACCCACCCGCGCTCGACCTCTGGGTGGACGTGCGCCTACGCGCGTGGGACGGCAGGTGGCTCGCCGTGCCCGACCTTGCCGACGAGCCGGATGTCGGGACGGGGACGACCCACGCGAGGCCATCCGGGGTGCATTGGCGTCGCTGTGGGAGCCCATCGCGACAGAGATGGCGGAAGTGGCGCGAGTCGATTAGCCGTGCGGACCGGCCAGCGGGACGGCACGGCCGGGTGCGGAGTACCGACGGGTTGGAGCGATGGTCACGGCGCCCGACCGCACGCAACGCCGCCCAGGCCCGGCCCAGTCGCCCGCTCGATCCCGGGGGACGCGTGCTGATACCCCGCGGCGATCCTGGGGCATCTGTGGGCGACGATGTCCCGACCACAGAGGCATCGGATCCCCTGGATGCCAACGACCGGCGCGATCCACCGACCGTCCGTGGCACGTCCCAGTCCGGTGACCTCCCACACCACGGCCTGACCATGCCCGAGTGGCGGCTCGATCGCATCGACCTGGCCGGGTAGCAGCAACCCAGCCGACCAGCGGCACCGCGCCCCCACCGACGTGGTGTGATGCCCGAGGACAGGAACTCCTCGTACGCGGCACGGCAGACCCTCGTCCACGGGCCGCTCGGCTCGGTGGCATCCGCGCCGCTGATACCACCATGGCCTGCCGGGAGCCGCTCAACCCGGAGGTCGGGGACCATCCCCGGCCGGTGTCGGGAAGATCGTATGCAGCGATGCCTGGCCCTTGCGCACGTTCTCTGCCCCAAATCGCGTGAACAGGACCATGGAAACCACGAACGCGACGATACCCACGGCCAGCACGATCGCGGTCACCGCGTTCAGCTCGATGGCGAGGATGCCCACGATGACGGCCGCCACCACGGAGCTCACGACGCTGATGACCGCGGGTGTGGCCGCGAGCAGATGGAGCCTCGTAGGGCGACCGGGTGGCATGCCCATGGTGATGCCCACGCCGCGCATGTCGTCGTGGCTGCTCATGACGAAGTAGGGCTCCAGGTCGGGCGCCAGCTCCAGGTACGCGTGGCGGATCCGGTTCATGCCCACGATGCAGATCGCGTCGTGGTAGTTGGCGTCGCCCATACGGACGACGGTGGTGATGCCCACGAACAGGACCACGGGCAGGAGGACGAGCGCCGTCAAGAGGAACCCCTGCCCAAAGTCGCTCGCCTGTCCCAGCAGCGCGAGTGCCACGATGGCGCCCGAAAGGGTGGTCAGGAACATGCCCGCACGGCTGAATGACTCGTTCCAGGCCAACGAACGGCTGGCGAGCAGACTCCAATGCTCCGTGGACAGGATCTGGAGCCGCATGGACGGCGGCACCGGGCCAGCAGTCTGGCCAGCTCTGGTCGCGTCGTGGCTGGTGCTCACAAATGGGTCCGACAGCGGCATGCCCGGTTCGCTGGCGATGCCGCTTCCGGCGACCGGACGTTCGATCGACATGTCGCACCCTCCATGGCGCCCGTCGGGCGCGTCCCACCCTGGTCATCACGGTAGCAGCGTCAGCGACCCACCGATGCGCCCGACCTTCGCATTCTTGGACTGGTCGCTAGCAGATCACGACCCTCGCTGCGTGATCTCGACGTGGCCTCGCTTGGGTCCGGCGAAGACGCCTGCCTTCACCAGGTACCACGACGCCCACCGGGAGCGGTTCTGGAACGTAGGCATGGCACAGGAGGGCAGCATCTACTCGATGTCGGCATCGGTGAGCTCGAAGCGGGCCGCAAGCACGGCTGTGATCTCCGGCACGACGCGCCGTTGTCGCCCGTCCGAGAGCGCCTGCAGCATCGGCAGCATCAGTGTCTGGTAGGTGCCCCTCAGCCACACGACCGCTCCGCGACCGGGTCCGCTGCATGCCGGCTGGACGTCATCGGCGCATGGTACCGGCTCATGCGCTGGCTGGGCGGCCAAGCTCGATCGCCCCGGCTCGGGCGTAGCATTCGTCGCCCTTACCCGGACCCCCGACCCGCCGCGTCGCACGGGTGCTGTCGCGCGCTAGCATGATCGCGATGCGGCACGCGACCGAGACCTTCGATTTCCTGCACGACCGCCGTCGGTTGCTGGCCATCATCCTCACGAGCCTCGCGGGCACGGCTGTCGTCGTGTTCCTGGTGGCACGCGGCGAACTGGCGGGAGCGGACGCTCGTGCGTACTGGGGGGGCGTGCGAGTCTGGCTCGATGGCGGCAGCCCGATGGCACCGCCGACCCCCTACCTGCCCTATGTGTACGCACCCTGGACCGTGCCCATCTTCCTGCCCTGGGCGCTGCTGCCGTGGGACGTGGCCTGGTTCGTATGGCGCGGGGTGAATGTGCTGCTGCTGCTGTGGTCGGCGTCCTGGGCA